>CAIYWZ010000164.1 GCA_903930075.1 uncultured Alphaproteobacteria bacterium
ACGCTTGATTTCTCACGAAACATCCGCGTAAAACACTTCCATTGGTTTTTTATAATTTAACACTTTTCGTGGACGATTGTTCATTAAATTTTGTATCTGTTTGATTTTTTCGTCAGGAAAGTTTCTAGAAATCGGTCTTTTTGGGGATAAATTCTCGCAAAAGACCATTGGTATGTTCGTTTAAACCACGCTGATAAGAATGGTAGGGTTTGGCGAAATAGCACTTTGCATCCAATGCTTTTGCGATATCTGCGTGCCCGCTAAACTCCTTTCCATTGTCAAAAGTAATGGTCAAAACATGGGTTTTATAAGGCTTTAACACTGTGATAATAGCATTGCTGACTTCCTCTTTGGTCTTAAAATTTATGTTTTTAAGATTTTTAAGAAAGTGATCGATAAATATCATGTCATCTAGACCCAATCCTATTTAGGCTTTGAGCTGATCATTTATATTATTTCGCATTTTCAAGCGTTGCATTTACTATTGGAAAAGGCGAAATGATTAAGTCTGACGAATTTATCTCTCTGGATATTTTGCAACTTTCCCATGAAAAAGGATTTTTTTATTTCCCTCCAAGGTAACGTCGGAATATTCTTAAAAACCTCATTGGTGTAACGTTTGATCGGATTGAGAGTATGGTGAACAATCCTGAAAATTCAAAATTGCTCATCCGTTCTTTGAGAAAATAATTATTTATAAAATCTGCATAATGATATAAAAGACGGGACCTGTGTTGGTTGACACATAAATTCCTAATTGACCATTTGGTGTTGGAAAAGTCACATAAAAAATTCCATTGATAAAAACTGTACAGACATCGTTGCATAGATAAAATTGGTGAGGATGAACGGGAATAATTGGTATTCCCTCTATGACAGGAGTATTGAAGTTAAAATCTAGATTTCCAAGAGACATTTTCTCTCGAGCTGCATCTTTTGTACCCATAAATTTAGCTGAGGCCGGAATATTAAACTGTTTCAATGCGTAATGCAGTTGCGTAAAACCTGGATAAGTGAAAGAATCTAATCTGGAATTCATGATTTTTAAAAAATGATTCATCCATTCTCTTGGGGGGCTAATTTTCAGCTTTGCCAAGGCAAAAAATGAATTTGCAAGTTCTTGATCATTGAATGTTTTTAATAACGGCAGTGTTTGATTGAACCATTTTTTCATCCATTCTGAACGTTTTGTGTGAAGTGTACCCAAAACAGTTGCCTGATGTTGTTGGGTCATTTTTTTTAATCCATATACCGCCCTTGAAAAACAATATCCCTGAGAATAACGTTTATCGTGTTTTTTATATAAAATGATATCTATCATATTGAGCCACTGATGAAGCAATTCTTCTGAAAAAGGCTCAGTTTCAATAAGATCAAAACGTGCTCGTATGCTTAATTTATTCCAGTTTTCAGGATAGTTACTCCCCTGTGTGCTCTTTGGACCTAAAATGGTTTCTAGATTTTCTTCATTGATTGGAGGGACTTCTGTTTCGGGGGCTGCGGGCTCGATCACGATATCTTCATCTTTGATGGAAGACATGTTTGTAATTATTGTCATCATTTTATCTTCATGTAGAATGGAGGGCATTTTTGGAGATAAAGATCTATATTGATTTTCTAAAACTAATATTCTGGCGTGAATTTTCATTTTTTCATCTAAATCTAACTCTTCAAATTTTGTTGAAAATTGATTGATGAGTTCCGACCATTCTGTTTGATCCAAGATGCGCGTTGGCATGTTTTCTTCGAATGTTTTTCCATTCAAAATGCCCGAAACACCTGTTTTATATGTATTTTCAAGATAATTATGTAAAACAAGAGCACGAAAAATTTCTTCGGTTTGTTTTTCTTCAAGAAGTTTAAAAATTTCATCAATTAAAGACAGTTTTTTTTCTTCATCTTGATTTTCTGCTGATTGTTGTTCGCGTGTGTCTGGGGTATATACGTTCTGATTTTGCTGCAACTGGGAAGAAAATTTCTTCTGCTTTTCATAATTGCGTTTGGCGGCTTCAACAGTGAGCCTTATTTTCTCGGCTTTGATTTTTTGCTCGTTTTCTTCATTATCAATAAGAAATTGTTGATCTTCATTTTCAATTTCTTTATTGATTTCGTATAGAATCTTCATGTTTTTCATAATAGATTCAAAATTATCTTTATTTTTATTGTATATTTCTAGATAAATATTATCTAAATTCTCTTTTTCTATCCAGCTCAGGGGAATGTCTTTCTCTTTTAACAAAAAATGCCCAATTAAAAAAATCTCTGTTTCTTTCTGATCAGCTAATGCTAAGACCGAACTGTGTTCATGAAGAAACTTTTTTATAAAATACTGACACCATTGTTCTACGATATGCTGTTCATTAAAAAGATGGCAAAACAGTGCCATATAATTCATATTTCTGACTTGGGGAGGATTTTCTTTGAATAATTTTGTATATCCTTCTTTTAATTGGCGAATCATTATTTTTGTTTTTTCTGGGGAACTTTCTTTAATATCGAGAATTTTGGAAAGTAATATTTTAAAATGCGCGTTGCCGCACTGTGCTTTAATGCGTTCTCTTATTATTTTATCAGTTTTAGATAATGTTTTCTTTATATTGAAAAAAGTCTTTAATTCTGATGTAAAGTTTGTGTTTTTTTCACCAAGTTTATTTGTAATATTCAAAAATGTAGTCTCACAATCTCCAGTGAGTTTGAGCATCTTTTTATGGTAGTCTTCATATAATTTTTTGGTTTTTTCATTCCCTAATTGTTCAATCCAAAAGGCGATCGTCTGATTTATGTGGTTTGTTTTTTTAGTTTTATTGTTGAAATTAATGTGCATTTTTGTTGTTTTTGTAGCTATGACCATGTCTAAGTCTAGCATGCATTCCATACAAATTTGAAAAAAATCATCAAGCTTATCGCTATCGCAGACCATATCAAAAACGGTCATGTCTGCTTTAGAATGATTCAGATTAGCTCCAGAGAGTAAGAGTTTTTTGATGATATCTCTATAAGTAGAGTCTCTTCCAGAAGCTCGTTGAATGGATCCTTCCATCTCTCCACAAAATTGGCTGGCAGCTATGAATAAAGGTGTAAATCCTCTTTTATCATGGCATCAATATCTGGATTGTAGCTTAAAAGCAAATCAAGCGCTTCTGTATACCCCTCAAACGCCGCGGTATAAAGAGGAGATATGGAATCAGCTGTTCCTTTTCCTTTTAAATTCACGTCTGCATTGTGTTGAAGAAGTTCTTTCATGATGAGGGTCTTGTTGTGCTTTGTTGCGATCAGCAGAGAAGTTAGACCATTTTGACCTCTATAATCCGCGGGGAATCCTAATTCTAAAAGTTTTTTTATCATAGGAATATTATTTTCCTTAAGGCCTATAGCGAGTAATTTTTCTCCCTTATTTTCTTTTTTTAGAAGTTTATGAACCTCCTCAAGAGGATTATTTCGTGAATATTCAATCAAAATATCAAGATTGTTCGTAAAATCTAGAGAATCAAGTTCGCAGGCTTGAACAGTTGTTGTTAATAATGTTGTTGATAATATAATCCTATGTAATCTTTTCATTTTAAAATTCCTTTCATTTCTACAGTATTTATTGATATACAATAGAATAATATAAAAAATCAAGAATTTTTTTTATCGCCAGCTTCCATAATAAATAGAAATAAAGAGAAAGAGCCACACGGCATCTACGAAATGCCAATACCAGGCGGCAAGTTCGAAGCTGGTGTGGGATTCTTGGGTGTAATGCCCTTGTGTTTTAGATCTGAAATAACACACGATTAAGAAAATTGTTCCAAGGAAAACGTGAGCCCCGTGAAATCCGGTGGCCATGTAGAAGGTGGAAGGATAGATGCCGCCTTTAAACAGGAAGGGCGCGTGGTAATATTCAAAAGCTTGAAAGCAGGTAAAGGAGAGGCCCAGAAGAATCGTCAGGCCCAGTGCCAGCGTGAAATCTTTTTTATTTCCTTCGATAATACTGTGATGCGCCCAGGTGACTGTGGTACCTGATAAAAGAAGTAAAAGTGTGTTGAGATACGGCAGATCAAAAGGATCAATGGTCTTGAGGCCCTTGGGCGGCCATACGGAGCCGATGACTTCGGGTGGAAAAAGGCTGGCATTAAAATAGACCCAGAAGAATGAGACAAAGAACATGATTTCTGTGCCAATGAAAATGAGCATCCCGATTTTCAGGCCATTTTTAACTTCTTTTGTATAAATGCTGGTGTCTTTTGATTCGATGATCATGTCTCTCCACCACCCCCCGCAGCCCCCAAGGACCATGAGAGCTCCAATGAAAAGCGTGATAAAATCTTTATTATGCATGGCAAGAACGGCCCCCAGGGTCAGGAGTAAGGCCCCCATGGAAATCACCAAGGGCCAGGGACTGGGGTCAATAATTTGAAAAGGATGTTTTTTTTCGCTAGACATTTTTATCTCCTATGCTGTGAATTTGGATGTTGTGGCGGGCGCTTTTTGCAGTTTTAGTGGGGAAAAAAGTGTAGGAAAGGGTAATGGAGGTCACGTCTTTCAGATTTGAGTCTTTGGCAAGTTCAGGATCAATAAAAAATTGAACGGGCATTTCCACCCATTTTCCAGGGTCTAAAGTTTGTTCGATGAAACAAAAACACTGAACTTTATTGAAATAAATCCCGGCTTTATCGGGGGTGACATTATAGGTTGCAATTCCTGAAACGGGTTCGTTTGAGTTGTTTCTCACCCGGTAAAACGCCAAACCATTTTCCCCGGCTTTGAGGTGGATATAGCTTTGCAGGGGCTCAAATTCCCAAGGTAAATGGGGGGCAACGTCACTGTTGAACTTTACTTTAATAATTCTATTGTTGATCACAACGCCGGTATTCATTTTTCCCAAAGTTGGCGTTCCTCCATAACCTGTTTTTTGACAGAAAATGCGATAAATGGGAACTGAGGCATACGCCAGGGAGGCCATCAAAACAACGCCGCATGTTAAAAGAACAAGAACATTTTTATGGTCTTCCCTCATATCATCTTCCTTATCCACGCATCAATCAAAATGCTCATAAAAAGCAGGAAAAGGTAAATAATAGAAATACCAAAGACTTTTTTGGGTTTTGTTTTCCCGTATTTTAAGAGATTATAGGTGAACATGATGTTGAGCGAAATCATTGATATCCCATAGAATTTACTCCAGTACCCGCATATAAAGGGCAAAAAAGTAACCGGCCAGAGGATAATGACGTAAAATAGGCTCTGTCTGAGCGTTTCTTTCTCACCGTGCGTATTGGGGAGCATGGGCACTTTGGCATTTGCATAGTCCTCAAATCGATCAAGGGAGAGCATCCAAAAATGGGGAGGCGTCCAAAAAAAGATGATCAAGAACAAGATGATGCTTTCAAAACTCACCATTCCTGTTTGTACGCTATAGCCAATCATGGGCGGAAAGGCCCCTGCAGCCCCGCCGATGACGATGTTTTGAGGTGTTTTACGCTTAAGAATGACCGTGTATATGGATATATAGAAAAATATGGTAAAAAACAGCAAGAACGTACTTAAAATATTTGAAACTTGATACAGGAGAATAATGGAAACTCCAGAAAACCCCAGCCCCAGCATGAGCGCTTCCTTTGACGTTACGGCATTTGTGCAAAGGGGTCTTTTTTGGGTCCGTTTCATCAAACGGTCAATATCCCGGTCATACCACATGTTTAAAGCCCCAGAACCACCTGCGCCAATGGCAATGGCAAAAAGCGCGATCATGCTTTGCCACGCAGGAATACCTTGAGGCGCAATCACCATTCCCACCAAAGCTGTAAAAATCACCAGATACATGACTCTTGGTTTGAGGAGTTCAAAATAGGCTTTGAGCTTCCCACTTTTTAAAGCGGGAAGGCTTGCTGTGCTATTTGTGTTCATGAAGGTCACCTCCAATATGCGGAGGAGTTTCAAACGTATGATAGGGAGGAGGGGAGGGGAGTGTCCACTCCAAAGTTGTTGCCCCCACACCCCAGGGATTGCTTTGCGCTTTTTTGCCTCTAAAAACCGTGTAAAGGGCAACGCCTAAGAAGATCAACGTTGAAAAAGCTGTCAGATAGGCCCCAATAGAGGCGATATAATTCATTGGCGCAAAGGCCTGAGGGTAATCAGGAATACGCCTTGGCATGCCGTTATACCCCACAAAATGCATGGGAATAAAGATCATATTGACGCCAATGAAAAGCATCCAAAAGTGAATTCTCCCCCAAATTTCTGGATATTGTCTTCCGCAAATTTTGGATATCCAGTAATAAAAACCACCAAAAAGCCCAAAAACCGCGCCCATGGAAAGCACATAGTGAAAATGCCCCACCACATAATACGTATCATGGAGCACAATATTCATCCCCCCATTGGAAAGCACAACGCCAGTAAGGCCCCCAAGGGTAAAAAGGAGAATAAATCCCGTGGCAAACAGCATGGGGGTGTCAAAGCGGATCGAGCCTCCCCACATGGTTGCAAGCCAGCTAAAAACCTTAATGCCCGTTGGTACGGCAATGACCATGGTGGCAGCGGAGAAATAAACCGTGGCTGAAGGACTTAAACCAACGGTGAACATATGATGCGCCCAAACGCCGCAGCCAATCACGCCAATCGATAAAATGGCATAAACCATGCTCACATATCCAAAAACAGGTTTTTTTGAAAAGGTCGAGATAATTTGACTGATGATTCCAAAGGCTGGAAGAATAATCACATAAACTTCCGGGTGACCAAAAAACCAAAAAAGATGTTGAAATAACACGGGATCTCCCCCGCCACTGGGGTCAAAAAACGTGGTTCCAAAATTGCGATCGGTGATCAGCATTGTGATGCCACCTGCAAGGACAGGAAGCGTGATCAAAAGAAGCGCGGAGGTGACCAAAATGGTCCACACAAACAAAGGCATTTTGAAAAAATCCATGCCAGGGGCGCGCATATTTATAATCGTTGTGATAAAATTCAGTGACCCCAAAATGGAAGAAACTCCGGCCAAATGCAGGGAAAAAAGCAGAAAATCCACGGCCATATCCGGGTGACCGGTGAGCGAACTTAAAGGCGGATACATTGTCCATCCGGTTCCTGCGCCCATGCCCACAACTGTGGAGAGCCCGGCCATAATAAGCGCTGGGATCATGAGCCAAAAACTGATGTTATTGAGTCTGGGGAAAGCCATATCTGGCGCGCCAATCAAAAGGGGAACAAACCAATTTCCAAATCCACCAATGAGCCCGGGCATCACCGCAAAGAAAATCATAATCAGGGCATGGGAGGTGATAAATACGTTATAGAGCTGGTGATTTCCCCCAAGGACCGTGCCTCCGGGATGCGCCAGTTGCATACGGATCACGATGGAAAAAATCAGGCCCGCAATACCTCCGATAATGGAGAAAATTAGATACATCGATCCAATATCTTTATGATTTGTGGATAAGAGCCAGCGGCGCCAGCCTTTTGGTGTGTGTTCATGCGGTGTGTGTTCATTCATTAAAAATTACCCTTTTTTATTTTTATTATCTTCGATCCATTTTTTAAAATCTTCTTTTGAGACGACTTTGACGGAAATGGGCATAAATCCATGCCCACTGCCGCACAGTTCCGAGCATTGCCCGTAGTAGGTTCCTTCTTTAAAAACTTTCATCCAGGTTTGATTGAGTTTCCCAGGGATGCAGTCACGTTTGATTCCAAAGGAGGGAACCGCAAACGAGTGAATCACATCCGTTGATGTGGCCAGCACTTCGATCACCGTGTCCACGGGCACAACCAAAGGACGATCCACCGATAAAAGCCTCAAATCCTGGGGTTTTAAGTCCGCATCTTTGATCATATAGCTGTCATAAACAATTTTGTTTTCTGGGTATTCATAGGTCCAATACCACTGATGTCCGATGACTTTAACGGTCATCTCTGATTTTGGGATATGGTCCATCATATAGGTGATTTTAAATGACGGCACGGCGATAAAAATCAAAATAATCACAGGAATCGTCGTCCAGACAATTTCCAAAGGCGTATTGTGGGAAAAAGTCGCCGGCACGGGGTGTTTTTTTTCTCGAAATTTATAAATGATAATAAACATCATCAAAAAAACAAACGCGGCAATAAAAAATGAGATCACCAACAAATAATCGTGAAACTCGCGCAGGCGAACCATCAAGGGCGTTGCAGGTTCTTGAAAATAAAGCGCCCATTCCGTTGGCTGGTTTGCAAAAAGCGGCAGCGCAAATATCTGGCATAGAAACATTAAAAGTATTCGTGTCATTTTATTTCTCCTTCAAGTTCATTTATCACACAAACCTTTTAATAATTCCTTAATGTCTTTCAAGAGCCACAGCCAAAGCTTCTCCGCCGCCAATACAAACTGAAGCAATCCCGCGTTTAAGGTTATAATGCTCGAGTGCGTGGGCAAGGGTGATGATAACTCTGGCGCCCGACATGCCGATGGGGTGGCCTAACGAGCAAGCCCCGCCATGAATATTTATTTTTGCGTGGGGTATGGAAAGCAATTTCATGGCATACATGGGAACAACGGCAAAAGCCTCGTTCACCTCAAAAAGATCCACATCTTTGATATCCCATTTTAATTTTTCTAACAGCTTATGAATAGACCCCACGGGTGCTTTTGTATAGTCCTCTGGTTTGCCTGAAAACTGAGATTGTCCTACAATTTTTGCAAGAGACTTTAAGTTGTATTTTGAAAGAGCCTCATCACTTCCAAGCAAAACAGCAGCTGCTCCATCGGAAAGTGCACCTGAAGAGGCCGCGGTAATTGTGCCATCTTTTTTGAACGCGGGTTTAAGTAGGGGAATTTTCTCAGGGCGGCCTTTTGTGGGGAGTTCGTCTTGAAGAAGTTCGCCAACCCCTATCATTTCTTTTGCCAAAACCTGAACCGAAGTTCTGGAACGTTCTAGGGATGAAAGCACAAATTCATCTTGCGCCTGTCTTGAAAATCCTTCTTCCTCGGCCATGACTTGTGCAAAAACACCCATGGATGTCCTATTTGAATAGGCATCTTCCAGGCCATCTAGGGCCATATGATCTAAAATTTCGCCGTGACCAAAACGATATCCAGACCGTGCTTTTTCCAGCAAATAAGGCGCATTGGTCATACTTTCCATGCCGCCAGCTAAAACCAAATGAGATTCCCCAAGGGCAATACGATCCGCCCCCAACATGATCGCCTTCATTCCAGAGCCACAAACTTTATTTAGAGTAAATGCCGGCGTTGAATCTGGCTGTCCCGATTTCAAACACGCCTGCCGGGCAGGAGCTTGCCCCAAACCGGCCGAGAGAACACACCCCATAATCACCTCATCAATCGCACTCGGATCAATATCCCCCCGCGCACTTTTAAGCGCAATGCCCCCAAGCTCTGGTGCCTTCAAATCCTTCAAACTTCCCTGAAAAGCCCCAATAGGCGTGCGCACTCCCGAAATAATATGCATCGTATCTCCTGTGTTGATTTATAATTTTTAAAAAGAGTATCATAATAAAAACCAAGAATCAAATTGTTAAGTCTTGATAGTTTGCCCCTACAGGTAGATTGATGATGAAGCCATCGCTAAATTGATTAAAAAATTATCTCTTAAATTAAGAAAGATTTAATAAATATATGATTAAATATTTTTTGAATGAATGAGAAGAAGGAATTTTAGTATGAGTGATAAAACGACATTAACAATGTTTCAACAATTTCAAGAATCTTTAAATAAATTATTTAATAACAATTTATTTACACAAATTATTATTGCCTTGATTGTGATCAATGGTATTGTCCTAGGACTGCAAACATATCCTGGTGTTATGAAAGAATACGGCGTGTTTCTGGACACTTTAGATAATGTGATACTTTATATTTTTGTGATTGAACTTGCTTTTAAACTCATGGCCTATGGACGCGATTTTTTTAAAGACCCATGGAACTTGTTTGATTTAACCATTGTTGCAATTTCTTTTGCCGCTGAACAGAATGGGGCCTTTGCTGTTTTACGTGTGCTGAGAATTTTTCGAGTTTTGCGACTCATTTCAACGTCTGAATCGTTAAAAAAAGTTGTAGAAGGTTTTTTAAGGGCAATTCCAGGACTCAGTTCTATTTTGTTAATTTTGTTAATTTTGTTTTATATCTCTGCAGTGATTTCTACCAGTTTATTTGGAGAAAAATTCCCTGAATTGTTTGGAAGTTTAGAAAATTCATTGTTTAGTTTGTTTCAAATTATGACACTAGAAAGTTGGTCAGTCATTGCACGGGACATTATGAAAGTATACCCTTATGCTTGGATATTCTTTGTGTCTTATATTTTAATTGTGACGTTCTCAATTCTGAATCTTTTTATCGCTGTCATCGTTGATTCAATGCAACAAATCTCAGCTAATAACAGACAAAAAGATTGATATTTGATAACCAAGTGAACACAGAATAAATCATTTCCGTGTCACAAACAAAGATACCCCGATGCCCAAAAGCAGCGTTAAAAAGATGATGGCACAGGAAACTTCTGTGGGGATATGAATGACATCCATCAGGAGCATTTTGAGCCCTACAAAAATTGTAATGATTCCAATGGAGAATTTTACATATGCAAGTTTTTTGGCTGTTTGTTTAAGGACGATAAATAAGGATTTTAAGCCAAGGATTGCAAAGATATTCGAGGTGTAGGCAATAAAAAGATCTGACGTGACCGCAAGAACCGCCGGAATTGAATCCAAAGCAAAGATAATATCGCTCCAGATAATGGTGATAATTGCAAGAGTAAAAGGAGAAAGTTTTAAAAAATCTAGACTCATAGGGGCATGACTTTCTTTTTTGGAGATAAAAATTTTAACGCCCATCATCACAAGTAAAATCCCAAAAATATAAAAAACCCATGAAAAATGTTTGACCAACGAGAGCCCTACAAAAATAAAAATTCCCCTTAAAAGAACGGCGCCAATGATTCCATAGAGCAAAACTTTTTGTTCATCTTGAGGAGGAAAGTTAAAACGATTCAAAATAATCAAAAAAACAAACAAATTATCCAAACTTAAAGATTTTTCAATCCCATAGGCTGCAAAAAAAGCAAGTCCCGCTTGCGCGCCCATAATGTGATAAACCCCAGCCCCAAAAACAAGGGCCAAGACAATCCAAAAAAGAGTCCAAAGTAGATTTACGCGTAAAAATTGATTCATGTATACCACTCTATCAAAACCCCCGTACTTGTCAAGTTTTCTTAAAAAAATTTCTGGGTAATTCCCTTGTTAAAAAGCACAATTTATTGACTTTTTCATGTGGTTTAAATATGATGATTATATATTGCAAAATCCCGTGAATTATGATACATATAATCATGGACGAGCTTTATGAGGGAATGACGCACAAAATGATAGACCTAGAAGGACAGATTTTTGGTAAGACCTCCTACGATCCGCTTTTTTAGCGGGTTTTGAACGAAGAAAATCTGCGGTTATCGTTTTTTAAGGCGTTTTTGCCGGACCTCCACGTGGATTCGTC
>CAIYWZ010000165.1 GCA_903930075.1 uncultured Alphaproteobacteria bacterium
CTATATTTTGACCAAGGAAGAAGGCGGTCGTCATACACCGTTCTTTAGCAACTACCGTCCACAGTTCTATTTTAGAACAACAGACGTGACCGGTGCAACTGAGTTGCCCGAAGGCACAGAAATGGTGATGCCAGGAGATAACATCTCCATGGTTGTTGAGTTAATCGCACCAATTGCGATGGATGAAGGCCTAAGATTCGCGATCCGCGAAGGTGGCCGTACCGTCGGTGCTGGTGTTGTAACTTCGATTATTAAGTAAATTAGGAAAGGGGGCTCTAGTTTAGAGCCTAAAGTGTAAGAATGGAAAGCCAAAATAAGCGTATACGTATCAGGCTGCGAGCATTCGATTATCGAATTCTCGATCAGTCGACTTCTGAAATCGTGAATACGGCAAAGCGTACTGGAGCCCAAGTAAGAGGGCCCATTCCTCTGCCAACACATTTTGAAAAATTTACGGTCAACCGTTCCCCTCATATCGATAAGAAATCGAGGGAACAGTTTGAAATTCGTACTCATAAAAGAGTTTTGGATATTGTGGAATGGTCTCCTCAGACAGTTGATGCTTTGATGAAGCTTGACTTGGCTGCTGGTGTTGATATTGAGATCAAGTTATAAAGGTGAGCATATGCGTACAGGTATTTTAGCCAAAAAAATAGGCATGACAAGAGTTTTCGGTCAAGGAGGGGAACATATCCCTGTGACAATTCTCTTGGTTGATTCTTGCCAGGTTGTAGGGGTCAGAACACAAGATAAGAATGGTTATACTGCTCTTCAAGTTGGTGCAGGAAATCCAAAACTTAAGAATGTAAACAAGCCCCAAAGAATGGCTTTTGCAAAAGATAAGGTGGATGCAAAACAGAAAGTTGTTGAGTTCAGAATTGATCCATCCGCAATGTTAGATATTGGTGATGTCATTTTGGCGGACCATTTCGTTGCAGGTCAATTTGTTGACGTCACAGGGACAACAATCGGTAAAGGTTTTGCCGGTGCTATGAAGCGTCACAACTTCGGAGGACTCAGAGCTTCTCACGGTGTTTCTGTTTCTCACAGAAGCCATGGATCCACTGGTAACAGACAAGATCCAGGTAAAGTGTTTAAAAACAAAAAAATGGCCGGTCACATGGGTGACGTTCGTGTCACACAACAAAATTTGACGATTGTATCAACAGATACAGAACGTGGATTGATTGTTGTTAAGGGATGTATTCCTGGATGCGAAGGTTCCTGGGTGACAATTAGAGATGCCGTGAAAAAGCCCCGTTCTGCGGAAGCTCCTTTTCCAGCATCTGTAAAAAAGATTGTTTCACAGACCTTGAATGTAGCTGATGAGACTGTAACTCAAGAAAAGGAATCCTCTCATGAAGGTTGATATTAAAAATTTAAACAATGAAGTCGTTGGAGACATTGAGTTGAATGACTCTGTTTTCGCGCTTCCAGCAAGATCTGATATTCTTGCCCGTGTTGTTCGTTGGCAGCTTGCTAAAAGACAACAGGGAACTCATGCAACCAAAACCATTTCTCAAATTAGCGGAACGACAAAAAAGCCGTTCCGTCAAAAGGGAACTGGTAATGCCCGTCAAGGAAGCTTGAGATCTCCTCAATTTAGAGGTGGTGCGGTTATTTTTGGACCAGTGCCACGTTCTCATGCGCATGATCTGCCGAAAAAAGTCAGAGTCCTTGGACTCAAGACCGCTTTGTCGGCAAAAGCTGCCCAAGGGAAATTAGTGATTATTGATGATTTGGTCATCGATTCCCACAAGACAAAAGATGTCATTCAAAACATTCACGTTTTTGGAAGCTCACTTTTGTTTATCGATGGAATCGAAGTGAACGAAAACTTTTCTAAAGCACTTTCAAACATTCCTTTGGTAGATCTTTTGCCTCAGCAAGGAGCCAATGTGTATGATATTTTGAGAAGAGATGTTTTAGTTTTGTCTAAATCTGCTGTAAAATCGTTAGAGGAGAGACTCGCATGACCGTTTTTCGTCCAAAATTAAAGAGGACTATTCCCTCTATCGAGAGAATGTATGATATTATTCTCTCCCCTGTTGTTACAGAAAAATCAACAGCGGCTTCGGAAAGTAACCAAGTTATTTTTAACATTGCATGGACTGCAACAAAGTCAGAAGTTCAAATTGCAGTGGAAAAGCTTTTTGGCGTGAAAGTCAAAAGTGTAAATACTTTGGTTAGAAAAGGTAAAATCACACGTTTTAGAGGAAGACTTGGTTCTCACTCTAATGTGAAACGTGCAATCGTGACATTGAGCGAAGGACATTCAATCGATGTAACAGCGGGAGTTGTGAAATGAGTATAAAGACGTTTAATCCAACAACAGCATCTAGAAGACATCTTGTACTTGTCTCTAAAGAAGAGTTATGGAAAGGTAAACCGTTTAAGGCTTTAACCGTTGGGTTAAAGAAAAGCGGAGGCCGTAACAACTATGGTCGTATTACTTCCCGTCACATTGGTGGTGGTCATAAGAGAAGATATCGTATTATTGATTTTATACGTTCAAAACATGATATTTTTGCAACCGTTGAGAGATTAGAATATGATCCAAATCGCACAGCATTTATTGCATTGCTTAAGTACGATGATGGTGAGTTTAACTACATCTTGGCTCCACAAAGACTTAAAGTTGGTGATAAAATTATTGCCGGAGACAAAGTTGACATTAAGCCAGGGAACTCTCTTCCACTCAAGAACATTCCTGTTGGAACGATTGTTCACAATGTTGAAATGAAGCCTGGTAAGGGCGGTCAAATGGCCCGTTCTGCAGGATCTTATGTACAAATCGTCGGACGTGACGGTGCATATGCCCAGCTGAAAATGCCTTCTGGTGAGCTGCGCGTTGTTAGAGCTGAATGCTTGGCAACAATTGGAGCAGTTTCCAATCCAGATCAAAAGAACGTGAATTCAGGTAAGGCTGGACGTACACGTTGGTTAGGTCGCAGACCATCTGTTCGAGGAGTTGCGATGAACCCTGTTGATCACCCCCATGGTGGTGGTGAAGGAAAAACATCAGGTGGACGTCATCCAGTGACGCCATGGGGTGTTCCAACGAAGGGTAAGAAAACACGTAAGAATAAGGGTACGTCAAAGTACATTATTCGTAAGCGTTCGAAGTAATGTGGTATAAGGAGTAAATAAAGTGGCAAGATCAGTATGGAAAGGTCCTTTCATCGACGGATACCTTATCAAGAAAGCAGATGCAACCAGAGCTTCCGGTCGTCGTGAGATCATTAAAATTTGGTCAAGACGTTCGACCATTCTTCCCCAATTTGTTGGTTTAACATTTGGTGTATATAACGGTCATAAATTTATCCCTGTCTTTGTGACAGAGAACATGATTGGTCATAAGTTTGGAGAGTTTGCTCCCACAAGAACTTATTATGGCCATGGTGCTGATAAGAAAGCAAAGAGGTAATTATAATGAGTAGAGCACATTCAGTTGAAAGATTGCCAAGTTGGGCAGCAAAAACAGTGTTAAAGTCAATACGCGTTTCTCCTCAGAAATTAGGTTTGGTTGTAGATTTGATTCGCGGGAAATCCGTTGATGAAGCCTTAACTCAGCTTTCTTTTTGTAAGAAAAGAATCGCAGCAGATGTTAAAAAAGCTTTGTGGTCTGCGATTTCAAACGCAGAAAACAACCATAACCTCGATGTAGATCGTTTATTTGTTTCTTCAGCTTGGGTTGGCCGGGAATTGATTCTGAAAAGACATCAACCTCGTGCAAAAGGTCGCGCAGGGAGCATTAAAAAGCAATTTAGTAACCTCACACTCGTTGTGACGGAAATAGAAGCATAGAGAGGGGTTCAAAATGGGACAAAAAGTAAATCCAGTTGGCCTGAGAGTCGGTATTAACAGAACCTGGGATTCACGTTGGTTTGCCAAAAGAGATTACGGTGATCTTTTGCATCAAGATCTGAGTTTAAGAAAATATATCTTTGAAACTTTGGGTCAAGCTGGAATCTCTCGTATTGTGATTGAAAGACCAGCTAAAAAAGCCAGAGTGACAATTTATACCTCTAAACCAGGTGTGATCATTGGTAAAAAAGGTGCAGAAATTGATAAGCTCAAGGAAGATCTTTCCAAAAAAGCTGGCGCTGAAGTGAGTTTGAATATCGTTGAAGTGCGTAAGCCAGAACTTGATGCGAAGCTTGTTGCTGAAGGTATCGCTCAGCAATTAGAACGCCGCGTCAACTTCCGTCGTGCGATGAAAAGAGCAATGCAAACAGCCATGAAGCTTGGTGCTTTGGGCATTCGTGTGAATTGTTCCGGTCGTTTGGGTGGGGCTGAAATTGCGAGAATGGAATGGAGCCGTGAAGGCAGAGTTCCTTTGCATACATTACGCGCCGATATTGATTACGGCCAAGGTACTGCCATGACAACCTATGGAACAAACGGTGTTAAGGTTTGGATTTTTAAAGGCGAAATTATGGCACACGATCCTATGGCAAAGGACAAACGTGCTCAAGATTCAAAGAATTAAAGGTGTAAAAAATGTTAAGTCCAAAACGTACAAAATATAGAAAAGCTCACAAAGGACGTATCCACGGCTTGGCCAAAGGTGGTACAGATTTAAATTTTGGAGCATATGGATTAAAAGCCATTGAGCCAGCTCGTATTACGGCCCGTCAGATTGAATCTGCCCGTCGTGCGATTACAAGATACATCCGCCGTGCAGGCCGTGTCTGGATTCGGATTTTTCCAGATGTTCCAGTTTCAACGAAGCCAGCGGAAGTTCGTATGGGAAGCGGTAAGGGTAACCCAGAATTTTGGGTATGCCGTGTAAAACCAGGTCGTATTCTTTTTGAACTCGATGGTGTTGCTCCAGAGCTTGCGAAAAAAGCTTTCGAGCTCGCATCTGCTAAGCTTCCGATTTCCACAAAATTTGTAACCAGACTTGGCGCGGAGGCATAAAATGAAGTTTGCAGAGTTAAAAAATAAAGATTTAGGGGCATTGCAAAAGCAATTGCTCGACTGTAAAAAAGAGTTGATGGCTTTGAGATTTCAAAGAGCAACAGGTGGTGATGTAAATTCTTCAAGGTTTCGTTTGACAAAAAAGACGATTGCGCGTATTAAGACTTTACAGACTATGATGCGTAAGACCAGTTAAGAGAAGGAGGATTTATGCCACGTCGTATTTTACAAGGTGTTGTCGTTAGTGATAAAGGCGATAAAACCATAATTGTCAGGGTTCAAAGAAGAGTTGAACATCCTGTTTATAAGAAATATATTACGAAATCAAAGAAGTTTTCGGCTCATGATGAGAATAATCAGCATAAAGTTGGAGATACTGTTCGAATTCGTGAATGTAGACCCATTTCCAAGACAAAGTGCTGGGAAATTTTTGTTGAAGACAGTGTAAATTAAAGAAATTTAAAGAGGTATTATTATGATTCAGATGCAAACTAACCTGGATGTTGCGGATAACTCCGGTGCTCGTCGGGTCCAGTGCATCAAAGTACTTGGCGGAAGTAAAAGAAAAAATGCAACAGTTGGCGATGTCATTGTTGTTTCCGTCAAGGATGCTATCCCGCAGGGTCGCGTAAAGAAGGGCGATGTTCTTCGTGCAGTGATCGTGCGTACCGCTCAGGCCGTAAAACGCGCTGACGGTTCAGCTATTCGCTTTGATGTGAACGCCGCAGTTCTAATTAACAAGCAAGGTGAACCGATTGGTACACGTATTTTTGGTCCTGTGACACGCGAATTGCGTGGTAAGGGATACATGAAAATCATTTCATTAGCGCCGGAGGTATTATAATGGAAAAACGTCGTTGGAGGATCCGTAAAGGAGACCTCGTTCAAGTTATTACAGGTAAAGATAAGGGAAAACAAGGTGTTGTTTCCGAAGTTTTACGTGAAGCAGAAAGATTGATCGTTAGCGGTATTATGATGGTAAAGCGTCATACAAAAGCAAGCAAAACAAATCCTTCTGGTGGAATTATTGAAAAAGAATCTACAATACATGTTTCAAACGTGATGCTTGTTGATCCTAAAGATAATGTTCCAACTCGTGTTGGTGTAAAAATCAATGAAGATGGCACAAAAGTTCGCGTTTCAAAGAAAAGTGGAACCGAAATTAAAGTACAAGGGGCATAAACATGACACGTTTAAATAAGATTTTTGAAGAAAATATTAAGCCAGAACTCATTAAAGAATTTGGTTATAAAAACTCATTTGCTGTTCCCCGTCTTGAAAAGATCGTCCTGAACATGGGCGTTGGTGAAGCGGTTGCCGATAGCAAAAAGATCCAACATGCTGTCACAGATATGACTTTGATCGCAGGTCAAAAGCCAGTGGTTACAAAGGCAAGAAAAAGCATCGCGGGCTTTAAGGTTCGTGAAGGAATGTCTTTGGGTGTAAAAGTGACGCTTAGAAAAGCAAAAATGATGGAATTTCTTGATCGTTTGGTTAATATCGCGATGCCTCGTATTCGAGACTTCCGTGGAATTTCTCCTAAAGGCTTTGATGGCAACGGTAATTATGCCTTTGGAATTAAAGAGCAGTTGATTTTCCCTGAAATTGAGTATGATAAGATCGACCAAGTTCGTGGTATGGATATTGTCATCGTCACGACTGCGAAAACAGATGATGAAGCCAAAGCCTTGCTTAAAGGTTTTAACATGCCTTTTATAAAGTAAGTGAGGATTAAATGTCAAAGTTAAGTTCTATTGAAAAAAATAACCGTCGCAGAAGATTAGTTGCGGGAAAAGCTCAAACAAGAGAAAAGTTGAAAGACATCATTATGAATAAAGCAGTTCCTGCAGAGGAACGTTTTCAGGCAGTGATCAAGCTTTCAGAGATTTCAAGAAATTCTTCTAAAGTTCGTATCCGGAATCGTTGTGAACTTTCCGGTCGTCCAAGAGGAGTTTACAGAAAGTTTAAATTAAGTCGTATAGCTTTTAGAGACTTGGCATCATATGGAATGATCCCAGGTATCGTAAAGTCAAGTTGGTAAGGGAGTTTAGAGATGTCTTTTAATGATCCAATTGGGGATATGATCACTCGTATAAGAAATGCTCACAAAGCAAACCATTTTGTGGTTGCTTGTCCAGATTCTAGTCTTAGAAGAATGGTCCTTGAGGTTTTGAAATCAGAAGGTTTTATTCGTGAATATACAGTTAAAGAAGTAAGAACGAATATTAAAGAAATCGTTATTGAACTCAAGTATCAAGATGGTCAACCTGCGATCCACGAATTAAAGCGTGTTTCCAAGCCAGGGCGCCGTGTTTATTCTGGAATTAAAGCTCTTCCAAAGTTCTATAATGGTTTGGGTATTTCAATTTTGTCGACCCCCCGTGGTGTTATGGCCGATCATGAAGCCAGAAAAGCCAATGTTGGCGGCGAAGTTTTATGTAACGTGTTTTAAGGTGAGTCGAAAATGTCACGCGTAGGAAAATTACCGGTAAGCATTCCCTCAGGAGTTGAATGCAAGCTTGAGAACGGAATATTTAAAGCCAAAGGACCTTTGGGTCAGTTGGACTATAATATATCAGATTCCGTTGTTGTCGAAATTAAGGATGGTAAAGTTCTTGTTGATCCTAAAGTTAAGGACAAAACAGGTCGTACAATGTGGGGAACCACAAGGGCTCTTATCAACAATATGATTCACGGAATCTCAAAAGGTTATTCAATTAACCTTGAGATTAATGGTGTGGGTTATCGTGCAGCTATGGAAGGTAAAACTTTGGTTTTGCAATTGGGTTATAGTCATGATGTCCGTTTTGAATCACCAGAAGGGATCACAATTAAGTGTGAAAAACCAACTTTAATTGTCATTTCTGGTTTCAATAAACAAGTTGTTGGTCAGGTAGCGGCTGTGATTAGAAGTTATAGACCACCAGAACCATATAAGGGTAAAGGTATTAAACGCGCGGGCGAATTCGTTCTGCGTAAAGAAGGTAAGAAGAAGTAGTAGGGTGTCATGAATAAAGTAAAAGAAAATTTTTATCGTAGACAATCTCGGGTGAGAAACAGACTTCGAAGCGCAGCCAATGGAAAATTTAGATTGTCTGTTTTTCGTTCGAACAAGAACATTTATGTTCAATTGATCGACGATTCGAAAAGAGCGACAATTGCGTCAGCCTCAACCGTAGATAAAGAGTTGAGTTCATTAAAGACAGGCAGCGATAAAGTTGCTGCTGCTGAAGTTGGAAAATTGATTGCAAAGCGTGCTTTAGAAAAAGGCGCAAAAGAAATCATTTTTGATCGTGGTGGTTATTTATATCATGGCCGTGTAAAAGCTCTTGCTGATGCAGCAAGAGAACACGGCTTAGTATTCTAGTAGAGGGAAACAAGTAGAATGGCAAGAAATCCAAATTCAAATCCAAATTCAGAAAAATCTTCTCGCGAAGAGTCTGAATTGATTGAAAAATTGGTGAGCGTAAATCGCGTCGCTAAAGTTGTAAAGGGTGGTAAGAGATTTGGTTTCTCCGCTCTGGTTGTTGTAGGTGATGGCCGTGGTCGTGTAGGCTATGGTACTGGAAAAGCAAAAGAAGTTCCTGATGCTGTCCGTAAAGCCACTGAAAAAGCCCGTAAGGGGATGGTGAAGATTCCTTTGAAAGAAGGTCGTACACTTCACCATGATGTCAAAGGTGGATTTGGTGCAGGCAATGTTGTTTTAAGAACAGCAGTCCCTGGTACAGGAATCATTGCCGGTGGTGCGATGCGCGCTATTTTTGAAGCTTTAGGGGTTCACGATGTTGTGTCAAAATCTGTTGGAACGTCAAATTCTCATAACATGGTCAGAGCAACATTTGAAGCTTTGAAAAATGTTTCATCCCCAAGGGTAGTTGCGGCAAGACGTGGTGTTAAGGTAACGGATTTAATCGCACGCCGCGATGGTCATCAAGCTGTTGCAGCAGAAGTCGTAGGAGCATAAAATGACCAAAGAACAAAAGTTTATTTCCGTCACTCAAACCGGAAGTCCAATTAGAAGACAGGCTTATCAAAGACAAGTTCTCATTGGTTTGGGCTTAAACAAAATGTCAAGACAACGTGTACTTGAAGATACTCCTTCTATCAGAGGGATGATCGAGAAAGTAAAACATATGGTCAAAATAGACTATATTCAAGATTAAGGAGTTTGATGATGAAACTTAATGAAATTAAAGATAACGTCGGCTCAAGCAAAACACGCGTAAGAGTTGGTCGTGGTGTGGGCTCAGGTCTTGGTAAGACTTGCGGTAAGGGACAAAAAGGTCAAAAATCAAGAAGTGGTGTAGCCATTGGTGGATTTGAAGGGGGGCAAATGCCTCTTTACAGACGTCTTCCAAAGCGCGGCTTTACCAATATTTTTGCAAAAGATTATGCAGAACTGAATATTCAGACTATTCAAGCTTTCGTTGATGCAGGAAAATTAGATGTTTCCAAGGTTTTGACAGAAGACGTTTTGGTTGAAGCGGGTGTTGTCAGACGCGCCCTTGATGGAATTAAGCTTCTTGGTAAGGGAGAGATTAAATCAAAGGTGAATCTTCAAATTACCGGCGCAACAAAATCTGCAGTGGAAGCAATTGCGAAGCACGGCGGAACTGTTGAGATTCTTAAGAAGTAATATATAAAAAAATAGGTGAGGTTATGGCGTCAGCAGCAGAACAGTTAGCAGCAAATGTTAGTTTTAAAGCGTTTGCCAATGCTCATGAATTACAAAAGCGACTTTTGTTTACTTTATTTGCTTTAATTATTTTCCGCTTGGGCTCTTATATACCTCTTCCTGGAATTGATCCCGTGGCGATGCAAGTGATCGCATCACAGCATTCCCAGGGTATTTTTGGAATGATTGATATCATTTCTGGGGGGTCATTAAGTCGTATGAGCATTTTTGCTCTGCAACTTATGCCCTACATTACTTCAAGCATCATTGTTTCTCTTTCTACCTCAATTTTTCCTTGGCTTGAGGCCCTTAAAAAAGAAGGGGAATCTGGCCGTAAAAAAATAAACCAATACACGCGTTATTTGACCGTCATTATCGGTTCAGGTGAAGCTTATGCTTTGGCGACAGGTCTGGAATATGCTTATACACCCACTGGTGTAGCAGCTGTGTTGATTCCAGGCATCATTTTTAAAATCTCAACAGTGGTGTCTATCGTCAGTGCTACCCTTTTCCTCGTATGGCTTGGAGAACAAATTACATCCCGTGGTATCGGCCAGGGAACATCTTTGATTATCTTTGCAGGGATTGTTGCTGGAATTCCTGGCGCTATTGTGTATACATTAGAGCTTGGCAGAACGGGCGCGGTTACAATATTCTTTATTCTAGCTTTACTCTTCTTCATTGTGGCAACTGTTCTCTTTATTGTTTTTATGGAAAAAGCTCACCGTAAAATCCCTATTCAGTACCCCAAACGACAAATGGGCGGGAAAATGGTAGGAGGAGAGTCGTCTCATTTGCCTCTTAAGTTGAATACGGCGGGTGTTATGCCTCCAATTTTTGCAGGATCCGTCTTAGGATTTCCTCAAACAATCATGGGTTTTTCAGGACAAGTTGGATCTGGAATTTTGGGGATGATCGCTTTGTATTTGGGACATGGTAAGCCATTGTATATCATATTGCTTACGATCATGATCATATTTTTTGCTTTTTTCTACACAGCGATTCAATTTAATCCTGAAGAAACGGCTGAGAATTTGAAAAAGAATGGCGGGTTTATTCTTGGTATTCGTCCTGGAAAGGCAACCGCTGTGTATTTGGATTATGTTTTGACGCGTATCACAGTTTTGGGTGCTATTTATATTGCAGCTGTATGTGTTATGCCAGAAATTTTGATTTCGCAGTCCTCAACGTCTTTATATTTTGGTGGAACAAGTGTATTGATTGTTGTGAGTGTAACGATGGATACTGTTGCTCAGATTCATTCCCATCTGTTGGCGCATCAATATGAGGGATTGCTTAAGAAGACTAAGTTAAAAGGAAGGTCATAATGGCCTTTATTTTACTTGGAGCTCCTGGTAGCGGAAAGGGAACGCAGGCAAGAAACTTTGTAGAAAAGCAATCTTGCGTTCATATTTCAACAGGAGACCTTTTGAGAAAAGAAATTTCTTTGGGAACTGACCTTGGAAAAGAAGCTCAAAAATTTATGAATACGGGGAAATATGTCCCAGATGAAATGGTCTTTTCTATTTTAGAAAAGGAAGTTTCGGGGCTTTCTGACCCACAAAAAATTGTATTTGATGGTTTTCCAAGAACAATCGCTCAGGTAAGTTTACTTGGGCAATTGTTGGAAAAGCTAAATATAAAATTAGAACAGGTCTTTAATATGCACCTTCAAGATGAAATTATTCTTGAGCGAACAATTAATCGTTTGGTGTGCTCTGCTTGTGGATCTGTTTTTAATAAAATAACGTCTCCAGCATTAAAAGAAGGGGTCTGTGACTATTGTTCAGGTTCTTTGATGACGCGTGGCGACGATAAGGAAGAGACTGTTTCTAAAAGGCTTAAAACGTATCATGAAACAGTGGGTCCCATCATCCAATACTATAGAGAGCTTGGTGCTCTTGTGGATATTGATGGAGGGGTTGAGAGTGGTAAAGTTTGGATGAGTATTTCATCACATTTTTGAAATATAAATCTTGACATTTGTGATAAATAACGATTATATTATCGTAATTTATAGAATTAATTTAATTTTTAAGGAGGCTGCGTAGTGGCGCGTATAGCAGGAGTTAACATCCCTACTCAAAAAAGAGTAATTATTGCATTGCAGTATATTTATGGGATTGGTTCGGTTAAAGCAAGAGAGATCTGTCAAAAGGTCGGCATTGCAGATAGTAAAAGAGTTCATCAGCTTAATGATGATGAGATTTTAAAGATCCGCGAAACAATTGATAAAGATTATCAAGTTGAAGGAGACCTTCGTCGTGAGGTAGCAATTAACATTAAGAGATTAATGGATTTGGGTTGCTATCGTGGTTTGCGTCATAGAAAAGGTTTGCCTGTTCGCGGACAAAGAACTCATACGAATGCGCGTACGCGTAAGGGTAAAGCGGTTTCTATCGCTGGTAAAAAGAAGTAAGTTTTAAAAGGTAGTAATATAGATGGCTCAAAAGACAGCACAAAGAGTACGTAGACGTGAAAAAAAGAATATTCACGCAGCTGTAGCTCATGTTAACTCAACATTTAACAATACGGTTATTACAATTTCTGATCCATTAGGGAATACAATCGCCTGGTCTTCTTCAGGAGCCATGGGGTTTAAGGGGTCTAGAAAATCCACTCCTTATGCTGCCCAGGTTGCAGCAGAAGATGTTGCACGTAAGGCAATGGAACATGGAGTTAAAACGTTAGAGGTAGAAGTTAAAGGACCTGGTTCGGGCCGTGAATCTGCTCTGCGCGCTCTTCAGGCATTGGGACTTTCGATTACTGCTATTCGTGATATTACGTCTATTCCACACAATGGATGTCGTCCATCAAAGCGTCGTCGTGTGTAAAGAAGAGTTTAGAAATAATTATATTAACCGATTAATTTCAGGGGAATCGCTGTGATACAAAAAAATTGGCAGACACTCATAAAACCAGCTGGGATTGTTGTAAATCCAGGTGAAGATCCAAAAACTCAAGCAACGATGTTGATTGAGCCTTTAGAGCGTGGATATGGAATGACGTTGGGGAACTCTCTGCGTCGTATTCTTTTATCTTCCTTAAAAGGGGCAGCCGTAACCGCTATTCATATCGAAGGTGTGTTGCATGAATTTTCCACTATACCTGGTGTTAAGGAAGATGTGAGTGATGTTATTTTGAATATCAAAAATCTTGCAATTTCTTCTTATTCAGAGTTTCCCAAGAAAGCAACGATTAAAGTTGACGGTCCATGTGTTGTCACAGCTGGGATGATTGAGGCTGGGGCTGATATAGAAATTTTTAATCCAGAGCATGTGATTTGTACACTTGGTGCTGGATCAAAATTGAATATGGAACTCACGATTGAAACAGGGCGTGGTTATGTGCCTGCTTCTCAAAATCGTAAGGAAGAAATGCCTATTGGTATGATTCCAATTGATTCTCTTTTCTCACCCGTTAAAAGAGTCTCCTACAAAGTAGATAACACACGTGTGGGCCAACGTACAGACTATGATAAGCTTGCGTTGACATTGGAAACAAATAAAACAGTGAGCCCTGAAGATGCGATTGCCTTTGCAGCGCGTATTTTACAGGATCAATTGCAAATTTTCATTAATTTCGAAGAACCTAAAATAGTTGTAGAAGAAGTTATTGAAGAAGTCATTCCATTTAACAAGCATCTTTTGAAAAAAGTTGATGAATTAGAGTTATCAGTTCGCTCTGCAAACTGCTTGAAGAATGACAATATTATTTATATTGGAGATCTTGTCCAAAAAACAGAACAAGAAATGTTAAAAACGCCAAACTTCGGTCGTAAGTCTTTAAATGAAATTAGAGAAGTTTTGACACAGATGGGATTAAGTTTAGGAATGGATGTTCCAAATTGGCCCCCAGAAAATATTGAAGATTTGGCTAAAAAAGTTGAAGAACCTTTTAATTGAAGAATTTGGAGTTATATTATGCGTCACGGAATAAAGGGTAGAAAATTAAATAGAAGAACAGAGCACCGTAAGTCTCTTTTCTCGAATCTGGCATCAGCTTTGATTCAACATGAACAAATCACAACAACTTTGCCAAAGGCAAAAGATTTGCGTGTTTATGTTGAAAAGTTGGTTACTAAAGGCAAAAAGCCATCTCTTGCAACGTTTAGAACTGTTGCTGCTCAATTGGGGAGCAATGATCTTGCAAAAAAACTTTTCGAAGTTCTTGCAAAGCGTTATGAAAGCCGCCCAGGTGGATATACAAGAATCTTAAAATCAGGTTTCCGTTATGGAGATAACGCAGCAATGGCTGTGATTGAATTCGTTGATCGTGATATTGCCGCTAAAGGCACAGGTCCTTCAGCACAAGGTGCAATCAATGCAGA
>CAIYWZ010000166.1 GCA_903930075.1 uncultured Alphaproteobacteria bacterium
ATGGAGTACTCCTTATTTGTGCAAAAAAATAATTTAGTACTCCAATTCACATCTTATTGCAAGATCATTTCTCCTCAAACTCAATCCCTATATGGTTTTTAATCCCGAACTGGCGTTTAGAAATACTTTTTAAAAACCCCAGCCAGCAACAGGTATGATGACTTCTATTTGACCTCTCCTGAAGAATTTCGATCATTTTTTCCTCATCGGCAGCAACGGCAAGCAACCCCAAAATCCCATCCCGTGTATTATAATCTGTTGTGCTTGTTCTTAAAATATCAAAATAAATATCTTTTGCCTTTGCGGGCGATGCATATTTGGTTAGAAAATGAGTTGCCATGAAAAATTTGTAATATTGGGGCGTTGTTGCATGAAGGGCAAGATCCAAAAGACCATTCGTATTCTCTTGATATAAAAAGGTGATGATTTTGTATTCCACAGAATCTTTTTCTAAGCCCTCTATAAAGTCTAATCCATAAGATTGGGGCAGAGCGTATAGTTTTTTCAAGGCATCCACTTTAAACACAGACCGCATTGGCGTTTTCAAAATCCAGATATAACCCGCCGCCCCATGGTCGATTTCATCAAGTTCAATCAGCTTATCCGCAAACTCAATTTTTACGCTTTCTCCAAAATCTTCATCAAAAACCATTTCATTGTAGGCCAAAACTTTTAAAAAATAATCCCTGTCCCCGAGAGCATAAAAATACTTATCCCCCAAATGTTTTTTATTGATACTGTCGAAAAAATCAAGGGCAGGTTGAATGATCTGTTGTATACGACTTACATCTCCCGTCCTCGTTTCTAAAATTTTATTGAATAAAAGAAGCGTTTTCGAGGACTTCGTGATTTCTTGAATGACTTTTTGCATTTGGGGCGTTATCCTCCCAAAAAATGCATTTTCATCAAAAATATTTTGGAAAAAAACTTTCAACTCATCTAATTTTGAGTTATCCAGTGGAGCTGTTGTTAAAAAACGCGTTATATTTTTTTCTCTTCGAAGTGAATGAACCGGTGAATGAACAGGTGACTTTTGATAGGGTTCTACATATGTCATTTGATCAAAATCATACGCTGTTGTGCTTGGGCTGATTCCTTTTCCGCTGATTATTTTTTCATACAAGGGAAATACTTTTTCATCTTCCCCAGATCCACAAACGCAAAAGTGAATAAAAACACAACATATAAATGACAGATAACGATATTTTTTTATCATACTGATCCTTTCTTTATCGCAACTTATACGTTTATATACGTTCGAACAATAACAAATTTATCTTTCATTATAAATCTTATCTATGAATAAAAAGTTAATAACTCCCCAGGTACCATAAAGAAAAATATTGAAATATTCACGTAAACTACGAGAGACTAAATTCATATTTCAATGTGATGTTTTAAGCTGATGGACAGACGGGATAAAACGATACGAGATCTTTAGCAAGGTTACGGCTTTTGGAGGAGAAGCTGGAGTTTGTACACGCGTGGTATGGGCGTTTGAAATTGAGGTTTGATGGGCTCAAGAAGGAGTACGTCGCACTTAATATTACGTCATATAGGGTGATGCAGTTCGGCGTCGTTGGTTTTGTTAAGGTTGTGCGCAGGGTTTCAATTATTCGATTTGAATCTGTGGTCAATTTAATCTCTGTGAGCAGCTTCTTAATTTTCTCTTCTCTGTCTTTGCGGCTCATATACACCAAATCCCCAAAAACCTCCCCCACCATTATCACCGGTAAAATGATCGCAAGCGCTATTTTCAACATTTTCATTTGTCCTATCATTCAAGTTCAATTCTCTTAAACCTTCCACCAAAACCTTTAAGCAATCCTTAAATCCCACATGAAAAATTTATTCTTCTACCTCTTGAAATTAACCTTTTCCAGCGCCATATAAGACTTCAAGATTCAAAAAAGATAAAGGAATTTAGAAAATGAGACGATATATACTTTTGATGCTGATTGTTTTTATTGGCATCGACCATGTTCAGGCCGCTGGCCTTAAATCTTTCTGTAGGCGGGATAAGGTTTTGAATTTTTCAGGTAAGGTCACTTCAAAAAATCATCCTCCACGGTGAAAAAATAAAAGCCGTGATCGGCATGTTGGGTGTAAATAAAAAAAGGGGAGCAACTTTGTGGAGAAGTTCGGCCCATGACTCTGCCAAAGCTACCCCCCCCTCTTTGTTTAAAGGAGCGTCCATCGTTTTCATTAAATGAAAATCCATGACAATTCCAAGAGTCTCATAAATTTCTTGTTTCTACGAGTTTAAAAACTCTTAAAAATCAACTTGAGGTTTTTGGGGATAATTTGTGATTCTATGAGGAGCTAAGGGACCTGAAACGATAACCTAAAAAAGGATTCTAAAACATGGAAAATTCGACAAAATCTTGGGATGACAAAAGTACATTCCTTTTCCTCCAACTGGGGACTATGCTTGAATATTTTGATCTGATGCTGTTTGTTCACATGGCTGTTGTTTTGAACAACCACTTTTTCCCCCAAAATGACCCAAATATCACCGCTGTTTTATCCGCCATTGCTTTTTGTTCAACCTATGTCTTTCGGCCCTTTGGGGCGTGGTTTTTCGGGTATATTGGGGATAAATATGGAAGAAAACCCACTGTGACCATCACCATGCTCATGATGGGAATTCCGTGCGGGATCCTGACTCTTTTACCCACCTACAATGACTGGGGGATCTGGGCCACGATCATCGTCACCTTGTGCCGCATTGTGCAAGGGATGTCGTCCCTTGGGGAGATTATTGGCGCGGAGCTTTACCTGATTGAAACCTTAAAAAAACCACAGCAATATTATGCCATTGTCACGCTTGCCATTTCCTCGGCGTTTGGATCTCTTTTTGCCTTGATCCTGACCTCTTTTGCGGCCATGTCGTCGGGCAACAATTGGCGGCTTGCCTTTGGATTTGCCTTTGGCATCGCTTTGGCGGGGTCTGCTGCAAGAACGCGCCTGCGGGAAACCCCAGAATTTTCCAATATGCGTTTGCGCCTTAAAAATGCCCTTGAACAGGGGGACCAGAAAGAGACCTCTTCCATTCATAAACAGTTAAGCAATGAGACTGCGCACACGCAAGGCCAAAATCACAAAACGTTGCTCATGTATCTTTTACTCCAATGTATGTGGCCGGTGTGTTTCTATTTTGCCTATATGTATTGTGGGGATCTCCTCAAAATCCTTTGTGGATATACCTCTGCCCAGATGGTTGTGCAAAATCTTCTGGTGGCGGTTGCGCAAATTATCGGGCTCTTTTTCGTGGCCGTGACCCTGCGCTTTGTGCATCCGTTAACGATTGTCCAGGTGAAATTGGCGATTTTTGCCCTTTGCGTTGTTCTTTGCCCCTTTATTTTAGAGAGCATTTACGCATCCTCGGATCCTTTGGAAAATGCCTATAATGGCCAAAAGATCTTTTTGATCCAATGTTTATTTCTCATTTTCGCCCCCAGCAGCGGCCAATTGCTCTCTCCACTTGTCTACGCACATTTCCCCATACTCAAACGCTTCACCTATGCCAGTGTGCCGTATGCCTTTTCCAGGGCCCTCATGTACCCCATAGCCTCTTTTGGACTGATTTATGCCATCAAAGGCTTTGGAAATTACGTAGGGTTATGGCTGATCTTTGCGCCCGTTACAATTGCTTTTGGCGTCGGGCTTGCCTATTTTATAAAACTTGAAAAACTCACTCTTCATTATAGAGATTTTTCTTTTCTAGAGCCTTTTTCTAAAAACAAAATTTTGTCAAAATGAAATGATCTTGAAATTTATGGGAGGTGAAATTTATTGTAACTCCCCAGGTACCATAAAGAAATATATTGAAATCTCCACGGAAACTACGATAGAGTAAATTCATAGTTCAATGTGAGGTTTTAAGCTGATGGACAGACGGGATAAAACGATA
>CAIYWZ010000167.1 GCA_903930075.1 uncultured Alphaproteobacteria bacterium
ATGCAGCCTTCAAAAAGCCATGCCACAGGTCACGCAGAGGTTATTGGGGATCAACTTGAAAACATCAAGACAGCTTTGGAACATAGGTTTTCTTTCCAGGCCCAAAAGTCACTGGATACGTTAAATCAGATTTGGGACAACAAAAACACAACATCTGATGAAAAAGCTGCAATGAGAGATCTTTTTACATGGATTCACAATCACGAAGAAGCCTGTTTTTCTCATAAAATGAAGGTTCCCTTTGAGATTGTGATGCAAATTCCGCTGCTCAATCTTTCTCAAGCTTCATTTTTTGATCATATTTTAGCGCGGGATTTTCAAAATGCCTCTTTGTCCATGGGGTCTACCGACAGTGAATCTTCCTCTTTGGCGGATGAAAAAATAACGGGAGAAAAAAGAAAACTCAGCGCGCAGACGCCGGCAAGAAAAGTTTTGGAAAATTCACAGTCCAAATTTTACAGTAAAACGAAAGCTTTGGAAACATTGATACAGGGAGGGGACATCACGTCAGATGAAATTCTTGATTTTGTAACAAACTTACCCGAGGCAAATATAATCAACCGAGACCAGATCCTAAAAGTTGCCATACTTTTGAAAAAAGAAGGCATGAAACAGAAATCCGACGCTCTTTTGTCCCAAAGTGGTGAAATTTTCGCGGATTTATTCACCAGTGTCAAAGCGCTTTCTCATCATCAAGAACAGAAATTCTTCAGCGATATTTTATTTGAATTTTCCCAGTTGCATACCCTGGGGATGAGTCAATATGATCATTTATTGAAGGAAATGTTTTTACTGATGCACACAAGCAATCCTGTATATTATAAAATACTAAAAGAAAAAATAAAAAAACCTATGGAAAAGCTGGGTGATTTTAGAGGTCTTTTTCACTCAAGGAGGGGTAGAGGTCCGCCCCTTCTATTTACATCATCTCAGAGGCAGCCTCCACCTCCCGCCCACAAAAACCCATACCGATCAAAAGAACGGTTTGGATGTCGTGTTGGATAAAGGAATTGCTATAGTTTTTGGTTCTGATCTGTGCCAAAGCATCGCGCGCGGATTCGAGGAGTTCTTCTGGCGTTTTAGCCACTTTAAACTCGATCAAAATCCCCATTTTGGATTTGTCTTTGGGAATAATAATGATGTCATAGCGCCCTTTCCCGGCCTCTTTGTTGGAATCGACGATATGCGACAGCCCAAGGCCCATAAATAACCCCAGCATGAAGCTGTGAAACACATTTTCGAGCGTATTCTCATGCAGGTCAAAGTAACTCACCGAGCCATTCATATATTTTCGAATATGATCCGTAAACTTCTCAATATTCCCTTCCAACAACGTTTTGATCATCTTGCCATAATATTCCTCGCTAAAGCCTAACGTGGTGGTAAACCAACGTTTCACCAGTTCTTTATACACACCCCTGATTTCCTTATTGGGAATGCCCAGGGTCCCCATGAGCTCTCCGTCTTCGTTGAGATGGCTAGATGTAACGTGGAGATATCCCGTGTGCAACAACAGCGTCCAGATGGCGTCCTCCTTTGTGTCCAAATTCGGGAATGTCAGATTCGAATTTAAAACGCGTTCCTCTTCGGGAATGCCTTTGATGAGATTTTCAAAGCGCTCTCCCACATGGATTTTGTGTTTTTCAATGAGCTCAAAAACCAGCGCATTGTCTGAGGTGTCGAGCCAATAGGGCATCAGCAGATGGTTATTGTCCAAACAATATATAATCGACCAAGG
>CAIYWZ010000168.1 GCA_903930075.1 uncultured Alphaproteobacteria bacterium
AGCGGATCGTAGGTGGTCTTACCAAAAATCTGTCCTTCTAAGTCTATCATTTTGTGCGTCATTCTCTTAAAAACTGCTCCATGATTATATATATCATAATTCAGGAGATTTTGCAATTTAAAAATGGTTATTTTTTTGTGGTACCTCGCGCGTTACTTTTTTTCTCCTTTATTTGTATTGTTGTGTTTTAAAAGAACCTGCGGATATCCCATGCGTTGTAAAAAATGGAGAGCAGGGATGTTGGTGTCCTCTTTCTCTTTGATCGCACGTTGTTCTTCTTGCTTTTTTTGAGAATCCAATGGGATTGCTGCTTGGATTTCTGCTTTGTTTTTCTCTTGTGCTTTGGGTGAGTTGCTGTTTTGAGAATCTTCTTCTAAGTTTACAACCCAGTCAGTGCTGATTTTCTCGGAACAAAAAACCATTTTAGAACCCAGCAGTAAAAATAAATATACATATTTTTTCATTCTAACCCTCCCTTTAAAAATAAACATTTCCATGAAAAATCAAATCGCAGGTGTCTTTGAAATCCTCTGGCATATCATCATGATACACAAAATTTGCATGGGGCGATACCCAAAAATGGGCATCATGATTTGGAATGGGGCTATCCCGGGGAATGAAGAATATGGAAAAAAAAGCTTCACCATAGCGCTCGCCACAGAGAATTTTGATAAAGCGCTTTGTTTTAAAATAGATGCCCTTATTAAATCCCATGTCATTTTTTTGGATAATTTGAAAACTTTTATGCAAATCTGAAAAGATAAAACTTTTTTCTGCCCAGGTGGGGTAGTTAAAGGTATGTTTATAGCTGACGACTTCTCCCTGGTCATCGCGCACGGTTCTTGAATTTAAGAAACGTTCCCTAATATCTTCGATGTTGCTGTGTTTGAGCCTTTTAAAGGCTCTATCAATATCGGTATCGGTGATGGTAAAAGCAGGGAGTTCCATGCGTAGAGTGGGCTTTATATTGAGCCCCAAAAGCCTGGCGCTGGCTTCTATTTTTCCATCACTGTAGAGTCCGCCTAAGTTTTCACTCCAACTGACAAGGATTTTTAAGGCTTTGGGAGAAAGATACGCCAAATGTTTCATTCTCCAGAATGTTTTTTCAAGATCTTTGGTGGTTTTTGCATTGAGAAGTTCATTGATATTTTTCTGGGCCGTCCTGGCTTCAAAGGTATTGATATCTTTTATTTTACTGTAGATCTGCGTGTTGACCTGCGAAAGAACGGCGCGTTCTGGGACTGTGCAGTATTCAAAAATACAATGGTTGAGATCATTTGAAAACATCATAGATTACTCCTTCTCATTTTTTATCACCAATATTGATCACCCATATTGATCATCAGGTTTGCTCTTCCTTGGGCTTTGGCCAGGGGGGATGGGGGAGGGGGCTACATGAGAACCCAGGCCAGGGGGAGATTCTCGATGTTTTGTAGATACTCATTGATCTTATCTTTTGTCAGTTGCTTATTCAACACGGAATTTTCATAAAAACTCGAGATATAGGACCGCACCGCTGGATCAATCAACAGCGTATTGATGTCTTTACAGAGCATTAAATCGCAAGATTTGGGGGAGAATTTTTCAGAGCGCATCAGTATTTCATACAAGGAGTCAGATCCAATTTTTCCGGTGACAATTTGATACCAATTGTTGCGCCGCACATGGATGAAGAATTTTTCCATCGTTTGGTTTTGTATGATGTGGGCAAAAAAATCCTGGTCGATCTGGGATAGCCCCAGTTCCTCAAGGCTGAGTTCACTCATATGGCCCCCCGGGGTTTTGAGAGAAAGTTCCAGGAACCGGATCAGACAATTTTTGAGTTTAGACAAATTTGAAAAAAGCAAGGATTCATCGAGAGTCTCTTTGATATACCTATTCTGCGTTTGGCAAGTCTCTTCCATATAGGAAGCCAAAGACGAGGAAAAGTCAACGTTGAGCGTTTCTTCAAACTCAATATTGGCCGCGTAAATCATCGCCCAGGCGGCCTCATAGGAAGACGTGACTTTTGTGTTGTAATGCTGGGAAAATCTTTTGCGCACATCCAAAGGCAGCGTGGAAAACTTCGGCCCAAGGATCATCCCTTGCAATATTTTCCCAGTCATATGTTCGTTGTTTTGCGTATCCATAACAGGTTCCCATCTTTTGTTACTTTCAAGCTTTAAGTTTAAAAGACAAGGGTTAAAAAAGTCTTAATGGTGGTGTTTTTCGTGCGTTATTTTTTTTAAAGTCAAACTCTCAAACGTGAACAGGGGATTTCATGAAATGATCTTTACCTTTTTTGAAAGTTTGAGTTAAAACGTCATCCAATCCCTAACCCTATTTTCCCTTTTGCTCACAGGAATTCAACAACGTATTTAACGACTGCCCCAAAATCATCCCCCCACCACCGTCATATATGACGACCTGTGAGATGTGTAACTTTGGGGCAATGCTTACAAAAATTACCTGGATAAATAAACAAAAATCGAGAGATTTTGGGCTTATTACTTTTGAGGTTCAGATGGCCTGCCTTCGATCGTTGCTTCGAATACTTTACTGAACTCTTTGTATGGGGTAAAGGTTTTGTCAAGTTCTAACTGAAGTTTTATCTCTGAACTATATTTCTTTTTTAATCCATTCACGCATGCAGTTCTCTTCTTTTTTCCCTTTTCATCTGTGACGACAGCGGCAGGAAATTCTGTAGTTTTATCTTCCCATGCCTCATAAAGATCTTCGGGGTATAATTCTTGCTTATTAGAATCTTGAGAATTCTTGTCTTTTGGATGTTGGCCTTTCAAACGAGCAGCTATATTATTTCCAAGTAAAATCCCCGAACTTTTTTCTTTTTGTGTCTCACGGCCTTCGAGATTATCCGAAATCGCATTCACATAAGCGCGTTTAAAAGCCTTCAAAAGATTGTTCGCATCATCCACGGTAATGGTATGCTCAACTAGTTTATACACGATCTTTCCTTTTGTTTCTGAAGTAACATATCCCGTTGCTTTCAGAAACTCGATTGCTTTTTCTTTGCATTTTCCCTTTTTACTATCGCCCAAGCTGTTGTATGCATCATGAAACGTCTTCATTGCCAAAAACAGCTTTTGAAAATCCGATGCCTTCAGTTTTAGATTTTCCAGGTCGGGAAATGTGATTTTTTGTGCAACACTGTAAGCGTAATCTTCTTTTTTTCCCTCCGTCAATGATTTGTCTGTGTGATGAGTCACGTTTGGATCAGTATCGTTCGAGAAAAAAGAAGCCGTATTAGTAAAAAAATTCTCTACTATTTTCGTATCAAACAGTGTATTATTAAGTATATTTGTTTGCGTTCCATATATCATAATTGGATGAGATATATTGGTTATCCACGTTGCACAGCTACTGTATTGGTACGGGTCTATTTTTTTCAAATCGTACAGAGGACATTTATAATCTTTGATTTCTCGAGCCACAAGTCGACCTGTTGCTTGATTCACAAGTACTTTTTCATCGGCCTTTAAACTCCCCATCAAACCAAGTGCAAAAATCATTGAAACGGTGGTATATAATCTTGTATTTTTCATCTTTTAATCTCCTCTTTGATACCTATTTAAGAAGATACGCCAGAAATATTAAAGAATCCTTAACGCCGGATCATTTTTTATATGTGAGCCTCATTTTTTTTCCTTCTTCTCCATCTTTTTTCAAACTTCCAAGAAAATACACGGATTTTCTGAACCGTTCATGCTTGATGTTGTATTTTTCATCCAAAGATTCAAAATTTAATCTTGAAAAGTTGATGATTTCTAATCTGGCCAAAGCGTTTTTTTCTTTTGCTTTGGGGGGAGCATTTGAGGGGAAATTCAAGAGTGTGCGCAAAAACATGTAATCGTTGTGAAGATCTAGGTTGATATAGGCGTGTTCTTGAATAAAATCAAGACTTAACGCGTCAAAAGTTGGCATGGCCTCTTTGGGGTCTATTTTTTTCAACATAAAATCATAGAGCAAAACGGATAAAACCATGGGTTTTTCTTCTGGAGATCGCTCTCCTGCAGGCTTTTCCAGCCATTGATAGGCTTTATCCCGTGCTGCATCAAAGGGAAAAATATCCTCTTGGTTTGATGCCCAAATCGACAATACACTCTGGAAGAAAAGGCACAAAAAACAGATGATTTTTCTCAATTCCCAATCTCCTATCTTAAAAACAATTTTGCTCTTAAAGTTAAAGTGTAAAAGAGAAAGGTAAATAAAAGGTTAATGGCCTTTGACTTGAGGCCGCTTTTTGGGGTATATTACAGATAAATAAAGTATGAAAAGGGGTAAAGGGGTAAAGGGGTGATTAAGAGATTATTGTGGGTTGTTTTGGTGTGCGCGGGGTGTTCGGATAGTCCATCTAAAAACGTTGTGTGGGAAAAGACAGATCTTGATGCGTTGCCGGGGTTTCATGATGACCAATTGCACGAGGTTTTGCCGGCGCTTTCACAGTCCTGCGCATGTCTGAAACGCACACATTATATGGGGCATAACAATCAAAAATTGATTCTTGAAAAAGAGGATTGGAAGGCGTTTTGTGATGGGCTTGAGCATGCCAAGAATGTAAAAGCCGATGTAAAATCTTTTTTGAAAACCCATTTGGTGGCCTATAAAATTTGTCAAGAAACGCAAGGGGAGGGGACCTTTACCGGGTATTATGAACCGCTTCTGTTTGGATCTTTAAAAAAACATGGGAAATATCAAACGCCACTTTATAAATTTCCGGGTAAAAATCATCGTGTTTCCAGAGAGAAAATATCAAAAGGTGCCCTTTCTGGGAAAAAGCTCGAGCTTGTGTGGGTGAGTGATCCCGTGGATGCATTTTTTCTTGAAATTCAAGGCTCGGGAAGGGTTCAGCTGGACAATGGAAAGACCATCAGGCTTGGATATGCGGGCCAAAATGGATATCCGTATGTGGCCATTGGCAAAATATTGTTGGATCAGGGTTTGATGGAAAAAGAAAAAATAAGCATGCATTCTTTAAAGGCTTGGCTGCGGAAAAACCCCAAAAAAGCCAAAGAAATCATGAATAAAAACCCGTCCTATGTGTTTTTTAAAAAGCTCGATATCCACCATGCACACGGCCCCATTGGCGCCCAAGGTGTGCCCCTGACGCCCCACAGGAGCATGGCCGTAGACACCCGTTATATCCCCCTTGGCGCCCCCCTTTGGATCGATTTGGATCACCCCGCAAAGGAAAATGAAAAAATCCAAAAAATCGTCGTGGCCCAGGACCGCGGTGGCGCCATCAAAGGCATCATCCGCGGCGATTACTTCTGGGGCTTTGGCAAACAAGCCGAACACGGCGCAGGGCTCATGAAAAGCAAAGGGTCCTATTATTTGCTCCTGCCTAAAAACCATGTGGAGGGGGCTTTGTTTTAGTTTTTATGTTTTTCTCTGTGGACTTCTGCTTCCAAAAGATCAATGATACGCTTAATTTTTTTCTCTTCCGCATCATATAGTTCTTGATAATTAGGAAGGGTTTTAGGATCCATATATTTCTTTAATTCAGATAAAGGCTCCAAAGTTTTCGCCATATCCAGAGCGGTTTGATGATGTTTATTTTTTTCATTGATGTTGATAGAACCAAGCTTTAGAATCCTTTCAACCGCTAAATCACCTTTGAATAAAACGCTTTGAGCCAATATCGTATTTTCTTCTTTATCTTTTACGTCAATCTTTGCACCGTGTCGCATTAAAAAAGACGCGATATTTTGGTCAGGATTTAAAAACGCATAAGATAACGCTGTATGCCCATGATCATTCCTGGCATGAATATCACATTTTTGGGCAAATAATGTGACAAGCTCAAGATTTCCTGAACTCGTAGCCACATGCAAAAGCGTGTTTCCATTGTTATCTATTTTCGTAACATCTGCATGATGGTCTATGAGCATCTTTACAATTTCTTTTTTTTCTTCTACATTCAAAGTTCCTTTATTCATCACTGAGATAAGCAAAGGAATTTCAAGATCTGGCATAGTCACAACCTGATTCGGATCTGCTTTATATCGTAACAACAAAGTAACTATTCACCAAAATAAAAATACAACCCAAAGTTGAATTATATTTCATTTTATCCTTGACGTGTTTTTGCTCTAAAATCCCCAATAGGAAAGGGTTTTGAACTTTTTAAATAAAGGTCATTTTGAAGGGATTGGGGG
>CAIYWZ010000169.1 GCA_903930075.1 uncultured Alphaproteobacteria bacterium
AGAGATATCGCATACGAGGAATTGGAAAGAATAGCCACGTTTTTAAGCTCAATTGAACCCCACAGCCCCGCTCCTTATTTAATACGAAGAGCCATCCAATGGGGAGGGATGAATTTGGCCGAACTTTATGAAGATTTGTTGATTAATGAGGGAAATCTTGCTCAAATCATGAGGCTTTTGGGTCTTGGAATAAAAGAGATTCCCCTTGCAAGTCAACTTGCAAATCAGCAAAAGAAAAGATGATTCATATTCATGAATATTGTTCTTTATGAACCTGAAATTCCCCAAAACACTGGATCTATCATAAGATCTGCCTCTTGTTTTGGATTTAAAGTTCATCTGATTGAGCCCTTTGGATTTGTGTTTTCAAGTAAAAAACTCAAACGCAGCTCCATGGACTATATCAGCGATGTGGAAATCAATATTTACAGTTCATGGCCGGATTTTTTATCAAAAAAAGACCAAGGAAGAATTCTGCTTTTAACGCCCCATGCCACACATCTCCATGATACTTTTCATTATGAAAAAACCGATTATATTCTCATGGGCAAAGAAAGTTCAGGCGTTCCCGAAAATGTTGAAAATGCCTGTGATATTTCCTTAAAAATCCCGATGCTTCCGGGGAAAAGATCTTTAAATGTTGCGGTTTCTTCAGGAATTGTGATGTGTTCCATGGCAAGAGGGTTTTCTTTCTCACCAATTTCTCAGATTTAAACTTGAAATAATTCTATTTTTAATGTATATTTAAAAAAGTTGATACTGATTCTTTTTAAACGGGGGAACCATGGGGGCAAAATTTTTATCTGCGGTTATTTTTAGTGTATTGACCTTGAAAATGGATTATGGGTGGCCATGCGATGCTGCCGTGGCATTTGAGAAAATTGAAACACCGATGAGTCCGCAACTTATAAATTATCAATATACATCCATTGATGTTGCCAGAGTTTTATCGGTATTGAAAAACAGAAGTGAATTTTTCACCTTGGATGGGTCTGAAATTTTAGAATATCGCATTTATCGCCGGGAAAATCAATATATCCTTCCTCTCATTACGGGGCATAGGGCTCAATCTCCTTATGCGCAGCTTGCTGAGTATGTCGATATTTTTTTGAACCATACTGGAACGCCAAAGGAGATCATCATCCCTTTTAATCCGGGAGGTCATTGGGTAACATTTCGTGTACGCCTGCCCGAAGGAGGGAATATATCGATTGAATATATCGATTCCCTGGGATCTGGATCAATGCTTTCCCCCCAATCCGCTCCATTCATCGATACACTTAAAAGATATTTTCCAGAGAAAAATTTGGATACTCCGCTTGTGTCTAGGCCACGTCTCCAAACCGATGGCGTTTCCTGCGGTGTGATTATGGTTGAAAATATTTTATCTTTGTTTGAAGCGCCTGAATTCCCAAAGGCGCAGGTGATGGACCGGGAAAAAATTTTAAGCATCAGACATCGGCATCTGAAATTCTTAAAAGAAAACAGTTGGGATCTTGATAAATAGTTGTTGATTTTTTCATCAAGAAGCGCTATATGAATATCAAGGTAAGCATTCAAGCTTTTTCCTAACTGATTTTTTTAAGAAAGGACTATATTTAAATGACAAAGTTACAATTTTTATTACTGGGCGCCTTGATCGCAGGATCTGGGAAAGATTTACTTGCATCTGGCAATTTTACAACTGATTTTATGAATGCCGCGAGCAATGGTGATCGCGTAATGATTGAGACTCTGATTTCAGATGCCCGCGCAACTACGCCCCTTAGAAATCGTGCCTCAGGAACAGCAGGAAGGCTAAGACATACAGAACTTGCAGAATTTATCCGGACTTGGACTCCTGCTGATGCGAACGTGGTGGTTCAATCAGTTGTCGAACCCTTGGTTACTACAGTAGAGATCCCAGTTGCTCTTCCAACAGAATTTCTCCAAGGTCCAGAGTTTATTCAGGCATCACAACTTTTGCAAGCTTTGGCAGCGCTTGCGTTGACAAATGTGCAACAACAAACTCCAAATCTGCAAGAAGATGAAGTGCGCGTGGCAGATAACGTTATGACGGATATGCTCGTCAATGATGAATTTTCTCAAGTAGAACGTGAAATTCAGCAGGCACAGTTTAACCTGAATCGGAGTTTTTCTAATGCTGCGTTTTTGGGAGATGTCGATGTTTTGCGTGGGCTTTTAACTCAAAATCCAGACGTTGCTGTTTTGGAAGATGTTTATTTTTCTTCTGTGATGAATGGAAATAGTGCAATTTCAGATCTTCTTGAAAATTACGTTGATGCCGCGCGTGCTTTTGAAAATGCGGAAAAGAGAAACGCGAAATTTTTAGAAGCAGTTCACAGTGAAAATACTACTCAATTGGAAAGAGTTTTAGAAACAGAATTTAAAGGATCCATTCCTTCTGCAGATGTGATCTCAACAGCATTATCAAATGCCCAGTACGCTGTAAATCCAGCTATCAATACATTTTTAATAAACTTAAATGAAGCCAGAACTGCAGAAATTCTTGGGAACACGGTAACAGCGTCTATAGAAGTTGTCGCGCCTGTAAACATTCCAGTTACGATCCCAGCCGAAACAGAAACCTTAGATCCCGAGATTCAAGCATATATCAATGGAGCTTTTGCAAGAGCCATTTATGACCGTAATTTTGACGACGTCCGTAATATTTTGCTTGGGGGTGTAGGGTTACCAGCATCTGGGCTTGTAAGAAATGAGTTAACTGAGTTGAGAAGAATACCCAATGATCCACGGGTAGATCTTTTGATCGAGATTCTTGAAGCACATCAGAATTCACGTCCTTAATTTATATTTTTATCCATAGAGCCCGCTTCAAAAAAGCGGCTCTATTTTTTTTCCAAAAACCAGAATAAAATTATTGAAATTTTGTAACTATTCATCGAAATCCTCCCCCTTAGAAATGGAATCCTCGCAAGCTTTAGTTCCCTAAGATCTCTCTTGTGCTCAGATATACTCCTCTCTTGCGATTATGTTTAATTCAAGTCTGGATCTAGGGTTGCCTCATACGGAGATGTTATATTCCAGTTGTGGTGCAGTTAAAAACTATGATCAGGCTTTGGTAAAAATTTTAGAAAATATTTCCTATGACGGTATGATCAATATGATTCTAGAGCAAACTCCTTGGCAAGATGCTGTAGAGATC
>CAIYWZ010000170.1 GCA_903930075.1 uncultured Alphaproteobacteria bacterium
ACACGTTTTCCCCTCATGTCCCAGCGCGCCATCCAAAAAATCAATCAAAAAATCCTTATGCTCCTCGCATCCAAAGATCTTTTTGAATGCCACGTCGTTTTTGGGGTCGTAATATCGCTGCATGAGTTTCTCCATTTAACTTAATTTGTCACAAATATAGCATTTTTCTATTGCATTTTCAAGAAAGAATTTTTGAATGACATGTTTTTCTTAAAAAATCCGCCACACGTCAAGACCGTCAGAGGACGGGAATATGACGTGTGGGAAGGAGTGGGACTGAAGATAATCCCATGTTCCTTAATGAGTCGGATGATCCCAATTATGTTGGCAAGACTGTTTTTTGTTTTGTTCTGCCAGATAAAGGGCTTCATCCCATTCGATTCCTTCAAGCTCTTTGGTAAGGGCAATTTTTAAGGCTTCTGTTGCGTGTTCAACGGGAATAATTTTAAGTTCCTGTTTAACAATATCTGGAATTTCGGCCAAATCTTTCTCATTTTCTTTGGGGATGATCACCGTTTTAATCCCTCCGCGCAGAGCCGCCAAAAGCTTTTCCTTTAGGCCACCAATGGGGAGAACCCTTCCCCTTAGGGTGATTTCCCCTGTCATGGCAACGTCATGGCGGACAGGAATTCCCGTCATCACCGACACGATCGATACGCACATGGCAACGCCTGCAGAAGGACCGTCTTTGGGTGTGGCGCCTTCTGGTACATGGATGTGAATATCTTTACGGTCAAAAAGAGGCGGCTCAATTCCAAAGGAAATGGCATGGGCGCGCACAAAACTTGCGGCGGCTTGTATGGACTCTTGCATCACATCCCCAAGTTTTCCAGTGATCGTCATTTTCCCTTTTCCAGGAAGCATCACGGCTTCAATGGTGAGCAATTCTCCACCAACTTCTGTCCAGGCAAGACCTGTTGTTGCACCAACCATATCGACTTTTTCGGCATGACCATGCAAATATTTAACAACGCCTAGATATTTCTCAAGATTTTGAGGCGAAACGACGACTTTTTTTACTTCCTTGGATAAGATTTGACGAATCGATTTGCGGGCGATCCGGCCAATTTCTCTCTCTAAACTACGCACCCCTGCTTCCCTGGTATAATTGCGGATAATATTGATAAGTGCCTCGTCTTCAATCGTGACTTCACCTTTACGTACGCCATGATTATCAAAGATTTTACCAATCAAATGTTTTTTCGCAATTTCAAGTTTTTCCTGCTCCGTATATCCCGAAAGACGAATGATTTCCATACGGTCCAACAAAGGCTGAGGCATCTTTAAACTATTTGCCGTTGTTATAAACATGACATCTGAAAGATCATAATCCAGGTCAAGATAATGGTCATTAAAGGTATTGTTTTGCTCAGGGTCCAAAACCTCCAATAAAGCCGAAGAAGGATCCCCGCGCCAATCTGAGGCGAGTTTATCAATTTCATCGAGCAAGAAAAGAGGATTGGAAGATTTTGCTTTCTTCATTCCTTGAATAATACGCCCGGGCATGGCGCCAATATATGTACGCCTGTGCCCTCTAATTTCAGCTTCATCACGCACCCCGCCAAGGGCAATACGGACAAAATTACGACCTGTGGCCGTGGCAATGGATTTTGCCAAAGACGTTTTCCCAACACCTGGTGGCCCCACCAAACACAAAATAGATCCCTTTATTTTGTTCACGCGGTTTTGAACAGCCAGATATTCAATAATTCTTTCTTTGACTTTTTCCAAGCCATGATGGTCGTCATCAAGAACTTTTTGTGCATTTTCTAGATTTTTTTTAATTTTTGTAGGTATATCCCAAGGAACGTTCAAAATCCAATCTAAATAATTTCTCACAATTGCGGCTTCTGACGACATCGCGGGCATACTTTTGAGCTTTTTAATCTCAGATAACGCTTTTTCAAGTCCTTCTGAGGTGAGTTTAAGCGCCCTAATTTTATTCTCTAACTCCTGAAATTCATCGCGGCCTTCCTCGGGTGTCCCGAGTTCTTTATGAATGGCTTTGAGTTGTTCATTCAGATAATAATCTTTTTGAGACTTCTCCATCTGCAATTTTACGCGATTTTTGAGTTCTTTTTCAATGTTCAATACACTAAGTTCCCCTTGCATAAACCCATAGACCTGCTCTAAACGGGCATATATGGGAAACGTTTCCAAAAGCAACTGCTTATCTTGAATTTTCAAAGTTAAATGGGAAGCAATCGTATCTGCAAGACGCGTTGGAGAATCAATTTTCAAAATAGATGACATAATCTCAGGGGGAATTTTTCTATTGATTTTGACATAATCATCAAAATCTTCCAAAATAGCCCGGATTAAAGCCTCAAGCTCAAGTGAAGGCGGCTCATTTTGATCAACAATATCTTCTGCGTATGCCTCTAGGTACAATGAATCATCGACAAATTTTGAAACATGGGCCCTGTGTTGACCTTCTACCAAAAGTTTGACTGTTCCATCGGGAAGCTTTAAAATCTGCAAAATCGTCGCAACCGTTCCCACGGAATAAAGGTCTTGAGGAGACGGTTCTTCAATTTCAGAATTGTTCTGCGTCAAAAGAAGCAGCTTTTTATCCATCTTGATCACATCTTCCAGAGCTTTGACCGATTTTTTACGCCCCACAAAAAGAGGAACGATCATATTTGGGAAGACCACTATATCTTTTAAGGGAACAATGCTATACAAAGTCCCCCCATCCAATGTCAAATTTGAATCAGGCGTCGTGACTGTTTTTCTCATGATCTTAACCTACTTTGGGTTTTGAGGACTCGGTCTTTTTCTTCTCACTATAAATCAAAAGAGGTTGGGCAGATCCTTCAACAACTTCTTTTCCAACGACAACTTCTTCAATTTCTTTATAGTCTGGCAATTCAAACATGGTATTCAAGAGGATATTTTCCATAATGGATCTAAGGCCTCTGGCTCCTGTTTTTCTCATGATCGCTTTTTGAGCAATGGCACGCACCGCCTCTTCTGAAAAGGTGAGCTTTACATTTTCCATGTCAAACAACTTTTTATATTGTTTTGCCAAAGCATTTTTTGGTTTAGAAAGAATATCAATGAGCGTATCTTCGTCTAAATCATCCAATGTTGCAATCACGGGTAAGCGGCCGACAAATTCTGGAATGAGACCAAACTTCAAAAGATCTTCTGGCTCAATTTCCCTTAAAAGCTCGCCCACTTTACGGTCCTCAGGAGATCTAATCTCTGCTCCAAAACCAATCCCTGATCCTTTTCCTCGGCTCGAGATAATTTTTTCAAGACCTGCAAAAGCGCCCCCACAGATAAAAAGAATATTCGTTGTATCAATTTGAAGAAAGTCTTGCTGTGGATGCTTACGGCCACCTTGGGGAGGAACAGACGCAACCGTTCCTTCCATCAATTTGAGTAAAGCCTGTTGAACACCTTCTCCTGAAACATCACGGGTAATTGAAGGATTATCGGATTTACGTGAAATCTTATCCACTTCATCGATATAAATAATACCGCGCTGGGCCTTCTCCACATTATAATCGGCCGCTTGGAGGAGTTTGAGGATGATATTTTCCACATCTTCACCAACGTAACCCGCTTCTGTTAAGGTCGTTGCATCTGCAATTGTAAAAGGCACATCGATAATACGTGCAAGTGTTTGCGCAAGCAACGTTTTTCCAGAACCCGTGGGGCCGATCAACATAATATTCGACTTAGAGAGTTCTACATCGGATGTTTTTGAAAGATTTTCCAAACGTTTATAATGATTATGCACAGCAACCGCCAAAACACGTTTTGCGTGGGATTGCCCAACAACATACTCATTCAAAATATCAAAAATTTCTTTAGGCGACATCACCTTCGCGTTGGACCTGGAAATATTCTCTTTAACATCTTCTTTGATGATCGTGTTGCAAAGATCAACGCATTCATCACAGATAAATACTGTGGGCCCTGCAATTAGTTTTCTGACCTCATGTTGGCTTTTTCCGCAGAAAGAACAAAAAAGAGGATTTTTTATATCGGAATTTTTTGATTTACTCATAACACACCTAATTTCTTAATTGTCAGCAAGAGGCTCTTATGTTTCTTATAAGAGCTGCTAATGCTGGGTTTCCCTTCATTTAAATAGATCGTATCAAAAATTCCCAAACAAAAGGTTAACGGGTTTAAGATTTTTTTACAGAATCGTTAACATCAGGTCGCTGTTGCATAATTTCGTCAATCAAACCAAAGTCCTTGGCCGTTTGGGGAGACATAAAATTATCTCTTTCCATGGCTGATCTGATCACATCTAGAGGTTGACCCGTATGATGGACATAAATATTGTTAAGCCTATCTCGAATAGACAAGATCTCTTTAACGTGAATTTCCATATCGGTTGCTTGGCCCTGAGTTCCTCCCAAAGGTTGATGAATCATCACCCTTGCATTGGGCAGCGCAACGCGTTTTCCCTTGGTTCCTGCAGTTAAAAGCAAAGATCCCATGGATGCAGCTTGCCCCATACATATCGTCATGATATCGGGCCTTACATATTGCATTGTATCGTAAATAGCCAAACCAGATGTCACAACTCCCCCTGGAGAGTTAATATACATCTGGATGTCTTTTTTAGGATTTTCAGCTTCCAAAAAAAGAAGCTGAGCACAAACAAGGCTACTCATTCCATCATGAACTTGTCCATTAAGAAAAATAATACGTTCTTTAAGAAGACGTGAAAAAATATCAAACGCACGCTCTCCGCGTGCTGTTTGTTCGACCACCATGGGTACGAGATCCATACGGATATCTGAAGTTTGAGTCATTTTTTTAACCTTTTTTTGTTTCAATTCAAATATACATTTTAGAGATAAACTCTTAAAAGAGTATTAAGCTTTTTTCACCTTGGGTGTTTTTTTTGGCTCCACTGGTGCAGCTTTTTCGTCTTTTTCTACTTCTTCCTTCTTGGCTTTTTTCTTTGGCTTTTCGATAAGTTCAACTTTTTCTTCCGGTTCACCAATCAAAGGACTATTGAGTTCTTCAAGGAGTTTTTCTTCTGTCACCTCTTCTGTGACAATTTTCATAGAAGCAAGCAGTACATCAATGACTTTTTCCTCAAAAATTGGAGCTCTGATCCCTGCTAAAGCTTCAGGATGCTTGCGATAAAACGCTGCGATTTCTTTTTCTTGACCAGGGAAACGTCCTTGAATTTCTTGTAAAGATTGACCGACTTCATTGGCATTGACCACAACATTTTGACGTTTACCGATCTCTGACAGAAGCAATCCTAAACGAACACGGCGCTGCGCTATCTTGCCATATTCCTCTTTCATTTCTACTTCTTCTTCGGCTGTGAGTTCTGGAGACTCGCGTGTGTCATCCTTCTTCACTTCTTCAAGCAACTGTTCCCAAATGTTTTTAAATTCCATTTGAACCATGCCTTCAGGAATTTCAAAATTATGAATACCCGCCAAAAGATCCAAAAGAGACCTTTTCAATCTTGTTCTGGAAAGCTCTTCATACTGGGCCTCAAGTCTGGTTCTAATGGAACTTTTAAGTCCAGCGGCATCTGGAAACCCAAGATTGTGGGCCAGGTTATCGTCCACTTTTAAAGGCGCTGGCTCTCTGATTTCATGCAATGTGACTTCAAAGTCTGCATCTTTTCCGGCAAGAGAGGCTTCATGATAGTTCTCTGGGAATTTAACGGAAACTTTAATATGCTCCCCAATATTTTTGCCAATCAATTGGTCTTCAAACCCTGGAATAAAGGTATTGGATCCAAGAACAAGCTTATAGTCTTTTCCAGAACCCCCTTGGATTTTAACACCCTTAATTTTTCCATCAAAATCAATGATCACCGTATCGTCTTTTTGTGATGGGCGGCCGGATTCAACTTTTTGCGTATTTTTGAAATCTTTAAGCAATTCTAAAAGATCTTCTTCAAGTTTATCCTCGGTCACTTTCACAACGTACTTTGTGATTTCTTTGCCTTCTACAGAAACAGGCTCAACCTCGGGCAAGAGTTCTAAAAGAAGCTTATACGTTAAGTCACCACCTTGAACATAAGATGTGATTTGCACAGTTGGTTGCAAAGCCGGTCTTAATTCATGTTCCCGAATGATTTGAGAAGACGTACTTGAAATCACACGGTCCAAAACCTCTCCAATGAGCGAGGATCCATAACGCTTTAAGACCAATGACGATGGAACTTTTCCAGGACGAAATCCTTGGATTTTCATGGTTTTTGAAAGTTCACTCACACGCTTTGAAAGATGTCCCTCGATTTCATTTGCAGGAACAATCACCTCAAAATGGAGAACTAAATTTTCTGATTTAATTTTATTAATTTGCATTTTTAAACTTTCCACTTCTTTAATATTTTTACATATTTGGTACGGATGAAGGGACTTGAACCCCCACGACTTGCGTCACCAGAACCTAAATCTGGCGTGTCTGCCAATTTCACCACATCCGCAAAATTTTACAAATATTTGAAAGTTATATCAGATTTTTTAGTTTACGTCAAAGAAAGGTTTTAAAAAATTTTATCAGCCTCCCCCAAGTAACCTTCTCACGATGATAAATTATATATGTATTAGAAAAGACATGTAGTTCGATGGGTTTTCCCCTTGCTTTTTAGTTTTTAAAGGAGATAGAGTAAAAATGTAAGTTCATTTTAAATCAAGGAGACCCCTTTCATGAAAACTCTATTTTTCTTATGTTTAATCATCCAAGGCCAAGAAGCTTTTGCCTCAGGAATGACAACTTTACCGGAAGATTTGATCCTCAAACGCGATTCCCAAATAATTTGGGATGACCCGACGGAAGAGGAACCCGACATTCCTTCGGAAATGGAAAAGGATGATGTGTTTGCCAAAGATTTTATTCAAAGCCTTAAAGATGAGGTGGATACCAAATCTATGATTCAGGAAGTCCATTTAACATCATGTTATATAGGAGATGACACATTGTTCAGGGTTTATAATGAAATTTTAACAAAGGAATGTATCCAAAATCATGTCAAACTTGTTGATCTGTCTTCTATAGCCCTTCTTCCAAAGGACCGTTCTTTAGAAATTCTTGCAAAGATATTAGATTTACCCCAGTTAGATATCTTGAAAATAGATGGCATCGGAGATACCCCAAAGTCTATGAAGAGGCTAGCACAGCTGCTTAAAAAATATCAAAAGGAAAAAGATTTTCTAGAAAAAATGGGAAAAATCATTTTTAAAGATCGGTCTTTTATTTCCGCTCCTCAAGAAGCCATTCTAAATCCCCAGAACAAAGAATTAATCTGTTGGGTCGAAAAATTTTTCAAACCTTATCACAAACTTGTAGATGAGGGGGATTTGCCCAAAAATTGGATACAAATTCATGAAGCATTTTATGATTTGCCCCTAACACCTCTAGAAGAACGCCTATCACTGACATCTTCGGAGACCCGTTCGCAGTCGCCTCATAGCCCTGAGTTGAGCGATTAAACGATTATGATCATAAAAAATTTAACAAGGGTCTTCTTTGCCTTTTTGTGCATCTTCAATACCGTTTTTGCATCCCAAAGCGAGGGGTTCCCGCTGGGGCCACTAGAGGAACACGCTCTTCAATGGGAGGGAGTCGACCTCAAAGTTGACGTGGAATCTATAGCCAGAGACGAGAAAATGCTTACTGAACTTTTGGCCTCAACATGTGATAGGAAATTAGACTATAAGAGTCAACAGAGCACCCCTATCCGAAATACCAGTTTGGCAAGTTTTTTGATCGTTTATCAAAATGGAAGCAAAGAAGACATTCCTTTTTCTCAAATAGATCAGACAATTGCTTTTGAAAGTGGAAAATATTCATTGCTGAAGGATCATCAAGACAGAATTAGAGGGACAGCTTCGGGCCGTCCCACCTTGCAGAGAAGGTGCACAGAGCTTTCGAAACATCATTTTGCAAAATATATGGAAATTGATGGGGATACGACAGATTATACGCTCATCAGAGCTTTAAATCATTTTAGGTATTTTTGGAATCCAGAGCACCAAAACATAGCATTAGATGAACATGAAAAACGATTTTATGAGTCTGGTAAACATCCAGAAAATATCAGAAAATTTGAAACCTTAAGGGATGAAATAGCTGTTTTTAAGTCTTACACTCATACAGAGGCTCAAACTCACGTTCACGGGGAAAATTCTATTCTGATCAGTCATCGTGACGGGGGCATTTATCAATTACTTAAAAGCATGAAACGGCTCGGATCCAAAGACAGTCAAAAAGAAATATTATCGACTTTTCAAAGAATTTCGGCATCTCTTGATCATCCCCATGAGCACAATCCTCAATATCTGGAAGATGAAGAAAAGTTTGAAGTTATGTCGGGTAAAATTTATGATATTTCAGCATTGATAAATCGTTTTAAAGCCTCTCCTGAAAATCAAGAGAATAAAGCTAATCTACGCAAAATTCTCAAAGATTTAGAACCCTTTATAAAAGATGCCACCGCAAAAGCCAACAGCATTTTCACCCGCTATTGTAGCGAACAAAAGATCTTTCACCATCTCTCCAATAATGAATGGGATTGGAAAAGTTTAATCACACAA
>CAIYWZ010000171.1 GCA_903930075.1 uncultured Alphaproteobacteria bacterium
ACTGTGGCAAGAGAAGCTGCGGAAAGGTCTACGGTGAGTAGAGCTGGGTATACCACATCCACCACATCCTATGGACCGATGTCAAATAACGCGGCGTTTACAAGGGCTGCGTCTTCCATCGAAGTAATGCCGACATTAAAAGTAGGCGGAAATCCAGGGAAAATCTCGCATAATCCGCTTGACAATGTCACCAAAATAAGTCATAGTGAAGTTAGTATTTCGGCTAAAGTTGGGTCTTATTCTGAGGCTCAGTCGACCTTTGGGAATAGCGTTAAACTCGATGCTGCACAGCAAACTGCGCTGCGGGATATTGTGGCAAAAGAAGCTGCGGAAGCGGCTAGAGTGAATAAAGCTCCCTATAGTCCTCATCCATGGAGAGATCATCTTCAAAATGCGTACCCTGGTGAAACCGTCACGAACCATACGGTTTTGCGTCCTGGGGATAGAGGTTTTTCGTTTGCGGAAGGTACACATCCTAAAACTGGGGTTCATATGACAGCAAGAGGTCCTGATTTTGGAGATGCAGTAATGACAGAAGCTCGATTGACTAATCCACTTCATCTTGAAAAAAGTGAGATTTTTCAGATGAGAGAAGCAACGCGCCAAATACGCAGTGCCTTTGAATCGGGCAAAATTACTGAAGCTCAGTTGGAAAAATGGGCGTCAAAACACTATGAAATTAAAGGGGAAATTCCTACATCAACAGCTCTAAATGAAGCAGTTCAAACAATTAAAAATAATATAATATCAGGTGAACCGAAGATATGGGAATTCACTTGGCATCATCATATAGAGTCTGGACGGTTGCAGCTTGTTCCTGAAAAGTTACATTCTAAAACTGGCCATGTTGGTGTTGAAAAATGGAATTCACCAGAATCAATTCTTAAAGGAGAAAAGTAAATGGCTAAGAAACCAATCGTTATGGAAAGATCGTCTAATAAACTCGATCCAATAGCGATTCAAGAAGTGCAAAAACAATTAGGAGTTCAGTTTCCTAATCTTCTTTTGGAGTGTATTAAAAATAATAATGGAGGTAGGCCAGCAAGAACTGATTTTATTCTGCAGCATGGAAAAAAGAAAGAATCAGGTTTAGCTGCTTTTTTGAGTTTCGATTTAAAGGATAAGGACGTAAACATCGTAGCCTATTACGAGGATCCTCCAGAATATTTTCCCGAAGGATTAATTGCTTTTGGTAGTACAGGAGGAAGTAGCATGATTTGTTTTGATTACAGAAATGGGAAAGACAATTTAAATCCCCCTATTGTATATTGGGATTCGGGTATTGAAGAAAATCAGGGCATTTCTTACTTAGCTGATAACTTCGACGATTTCATGGATATGCTTTATGAGCCTGAGGATAAATATTGGTAGTGCATTTCGTTATATTTAAACTTGCATTTTTTTGGTGAGCTCAATTAGTATCGAAAATGAGGCTTCAAACGGGTTTTCTTGAAGCCTCACCACTTGCATTTTAAGTTCAAGACTCTGGTCAAATAGGAACACATATGAACCTCACTTTAGCTGTCTCCAATAATCCAAGTGGATCAAAGTATTACTTTGATCCAGATTGTATTGAATACAAGCTCCTGCGCGGAGATACCTCCTCACCCCGTGTTTATCGCCCCTCAAGGGAAACAACGCAGCCCGGATTTTTGCGCACAACCGGCTCAACGATGGGCAAAAGTGTTCTGCAATGTGGGTATACGGTTTGGCCTGGTATTTCGCCTGTGCAAGTTGTGAATCATCCTTTAACCAAAGAAGCGATCGGAGTTTTTGCAAAACTGGATCATTTTGATCAAACAACACCTGTTCCAAAGCTTGATACTTTCCATGATATGATGGTGGGAGGGCTGCAGGAGCGTATTTCGGTGGGTGTTGCGCGGTATGCCACGGATGCTTTAAACGGTGTGTTTGGGATGCTCATTAACAATGGACGAAAAGAGTTTATGGACTCGATTGAGTTTAACGACCTCAAAAGCAGGGAAGAGCGTGGGGAGG
>CAIYWZ010000172.1 GCA_903930075.1 uncultured Alphaproteobacteria bacterium
CCCCAATCCCTTCAAAATGACCTTTATTTAAAAAGTTCAAAACCCTTTCCTATTGGGGATTTTAGAGCAAAAACACGTCAAGGATAAAATGAAATATAATTCAACTTTGGGTTGTATTTTTATTTTGGTGAATAGTTACAGAATGAGAACCCTTTTTAACAAATTCCTTCCATCTGAATTAAAAGAAGCCTTAACTCCCTTTTTAACAGCAGATTCACCACAAAAAGAACAGTTTTTGATTCACGGACTCGACAGTTTTTCAGAAGAAACAACCACACAAATCATCCTCGATTTCTTCAAAACTCCGTCTGTTAAGGACATCCCCCAATCGCTTTTATTCAACCCTAAAGTTATTCGTATTCTTGGGAGAGCAATCGAAAATCCAGAATTTAATCTGAGCGAGGATTCGAAGGGGAAAATTAGAGGTTTTTATAATTTATTGAATAGATTTATGGCAGCAGTTGATAAAGATGTATTTGTGAATGCTCTTCCCAGAACTAGACAAACGCAACAAGAACTGAAAGCTTTTGGATTGGTATGTCTAATGCAAGAACCATCAGTGAGTGTACGTGATAGAATTGATGCAGTACAACATAACTTCTCAATGCTATTGGGCTCCCCGTATTACGAGTATTTATCGATCGGCCTTCTTCCCATTCTGAACAATGAATCAGTTGATGCATCTGATAGGCTCGAAATAGCTTCGCTTTTAATAGATATTAGTGAATCTTATCATAAACAGATAGAATTTGTCTGTTTCTTAATAATGAATGATCTGTCGGTGAATAAATACGTTAGGCTTGAAGCCGCATCTCTTTTAAAAAATCCTGACCAGTATCATGAACAGCTGGCTCCAGAGTGTTGTTCAATTCTAAATGATTCGTCATTAAGCCTAGAAAATAGACTTAGAGCAGCCCATCTTTTAAAAAGGCTTGGATCACAGTATTATGAAGAACTAGCCATAGGATATAGCTCCATCATGAATGATCCATCAGTGAATCCATACAACAGACTCAAAGCAGCATCTTTTTTGAAAGAACTTGGATCAAAATATCATGAACAACTAGCCGCTGGATACATTTCCCTCATGAAGGATCCGTCAGTATCTCCAGAAACCTTTCTACAAGCGGCGTCTGAATTAAAAAACCTTGGGACTGAGCATCACGAAATGATAGTTGCCGTTTATATTTCTCTCATGAACGCTTTATCAACATCTCCAAAAACTAAGCTCGAAGCAGCATCCTGTTTAAAAGATTTTGGACCTAAACATTACGAATTAATAGTTGCCGTTTATCTTTCCGTTATGAAAGATTCGTCAGTAGATCGAGAATATAGGTTCAAAGCAGGATCCTATTTATCAGGGCTTGGATCGGAATATGAGGAACAACTAGCCGCAGGATATGTGTCAATTATGACAGATCCGTCAGTATATGTACAGTATAGGCTCGAAGCATTATCTTGTTTAGCAAGGCTCGGATCAAAGTATAACGAACAATTAGCCGCAGGGTATAGTTCAATCATAACAGATCCGTTAGTAAGTGCAGAAGCTAGACTCAAAACAGCAAATGATTTAGAAAAACTTGTTCCAGAATATCACGAATATCTCGCCGCAGGATACCATTCAATCCTGAATGATCAATCAGTTTATATGTCGATTAGGCTTAAGGCTGCATCTCATTTTAAAAAGCTTGGACCACAGTATCATGAACAAATAGCCGAAGCTTGCATTCTAATGATGACTGATCCTTCAGCATATAAAGACAATAGACTCCTCGCAGCTGATTTCTTAAAAGAACTTGGAGAACTAAAGCCTCTTATACCGAACCATCAGGAACAAGTATGTTCATTCTATATTTCAATTCTAAATGACCAGCTCACAAATGTAGATAGTAAATTTAGCGCAGCATCTTATTTAAAAGACCTTGGCCGACAATATCACAATCAAGTAGCCACTGGATACATTTCCATCATGAAAAATCGGTCAATAGATATAAAAGATAGATTCAAAGCAGCATCTTGTTTAAAAGATTTGGAACCTCTGCATCACACAGAATTACCCCTATTTTATATTTCAGTTTTACAAGATGAATCGAATCCATCCGATATGGTCAGAGCAGCCTCGCTTTTAAAAGAGCTGGGGCCAAAACAACAGAGAAGTGGCGATAGCATGTACGCGAATCCTGCGTTATAATCCCAGGTCAGTAAAACGACCCGATAGACTTAAAGTATGTTCTCTTTTAAAAGATCTTGGACCTGAGCACAACGAAGAGATAGTTGGCGTATACAAGTCTATCATGGATGATTGGTCAGCAGATGCGGAATATAGGATGGAAGCAGCCTCGCATTTAAAAGAGTTTGGCCCCCAGTACAAAGAACTATTATCCGAGTTTTATCAGTTAATCCTTGTACAGTTGAACTTGCGTATGAGCGAACTGTGGGGAATGCATCGACAAATGTGCGATAAGCAAAGATTGATGGATCAAGCAAGAGAAGCTTTGCAAGGCTTAGAGTCTGGTCTTTAGGAGACAGCTGATCTCATGTTTGAGTTGGATGGTTGGGGCCACCCCCCCATCACTCCAACCACTTAGCCTCCAGCTCCCCCAGCTCGTTTTGAATTGTCTCGTACTCCCGCAGCGTTGGACCTTGCTCTTGTTTTGACATTTTATAAAATTTTGACCCCGCCATCACTTCTTCAAGATCGAATTTTTTTCTCTCAAGGTCTTTGATTTTTTTCTCGAGTTTATTTTTATCCACAGGAGCGGAGGCGTTTTTCTTTTCTTCCCTAACGTTTTTAACTTTTTTCTCCTGGGTTTTGGACAGGACTTCTTTTTCATAATCCTCTAAGCTGCCTTCAAAGATCGTCACCGTTTGATTTTGGGCAATCCAGATTTGATCAACAATTTTTTCTAAGAATTCTTGGTCGTGGCTGATGACGATTACGGCGCCTTCGAAATCGATCAGGGCATCGGCCAGGGCTTCTTTGGTGTCGATGTCTAAGTGGTTTGTGGGCTCATCGAGGATGATCATGTTGGGGGCAAAGGCGCACATGAGGGCCAGGTTCAGCCTTGCTTTCTCGCCTCCTGAAAGGTTTCCAAGCGGAGTGATCGCTTTGTTTGCCTCCAGGCCAAATCTTGCCAATTGATTGCGCAGTTGCACCTCTGAGGCTTTGGGAAGTTTTTCTTCCAAAAGCTGGGCGGGTGTTTTTGTAAGATCCAAAATATCAATTTGATGTTGATAAAAATAACCAATCCGAAGGTGCGTTGCCTTTGATTTATCGCCCTCCTCAAAGGGAAGAACGCCCGCCAAATAATTTGCAAAGGTTGTTTTTCCGTTTCCATTGGGGCCTAAAATCGCGATACGGTCGCCTGGGTCAATGCGCAGGGAAACCCGCTTTAAAATGGCTTTATCTTGCTCGTAGCCAAAGGAAGCGTTGTAAATGGATACCAAAGGCACGGGAAGATGAGAGGGCTCTGGGAATGAAATATTTAAGGCTGAGCTGTCATCCAGGGGCACATAAATATTATCCAGTTTTTCAATCATTTTCATACGGCTTTGGGCTTGCTTGGCCTTGGAGGCTGTGGCTTTAAAACGATTGACGAAGGCCTGCATATGGGCGCGCTTTTCTTCAATTTTCTTTTGAGCCGATTGGAGATGGGAGAGTTTTTGTGTGCGCAGCTGGGAGAAACGATCGTAATTGCCTGTATAAAAGAACAATTTTTTATCCTCCAAATGCAAAATATGGTCACACACGTCATTCAAAAGGGTTTTATCGTGACTGACCATTAAAATTGTTCCAGGATAATGTTTAAGATATGATTTAAGCCACAGAACCGCTTCTAAATCCAAATGGTTGGTCGGCTCATCGAGCAATAAAACACCTGGTCGCCCAATAAAAATACACGCCAGCATCACACGCATACGCCAGCCTCCAGAAAGCTCCGCCAAGGGCAGACTCATCGTTTCGGTGGTAAATCCAAGGCCTTTGAGAATCTTTGCGCCCTGGGCCTCAATTTGACGGGCCAGCTTATAGTCTTCATCTTCAATTTCCACGGAATCGATTAAGTATTCTAGGGGAGAAAGATTGATGTTTTCAATTTCCTGGCGAACATATTTCAGATCGGCGTCTTTTGTAAATCCAATGGATCCTGACTCTAAAGGAAAAATGCCTTGTAAGGTTTTAAGCAGCGTTGTTTTTCCAGCGCCATTTCGCCCTACAAATCCAATTTTTGCCCGCTCTGGTAAAACCGCACAAGCGTTCTCAAGGAGTGTGCGCCCGGCAACACGTAAGGTTAAGTCTTTAATCTCGATCATTTTATTTTATTCTCTACTTGCAATTTGTTTCATTTTGGTATTTTGTCTAAAAGAATAAACTTAAATTATGAAGCAAGGTTTAATGACTCAAATAATAAAAGTTCTTCTTTTAACGGGCCTTTCGGGAGCAGGTAAAACCTTTTCTCTCAAACGACTCGAAGACATTGGGTATGAAGTTATCGATAACCCCCCTCTTTTTACGATACTTGATATATTAAATCCAGAACAATTTTTGCCCGCAAAGATTGCCATCGGCATTGATACCCGAACAAGAGACTTTGAAGGAGAGAGTATTGAACACATTATCAGCCATTTAAGAAACCGCAAAGATTTGGATTTTAAGGTGGTTTTTCTTGATTGCGATGACCAGGTTTTGTATCATAGATATGCCGAAAGCAGGCGCCCACATCCACTTTTGGGCAATGTCCCCATCATGGAGGCCATCGCTCAAGAACGAGTTTTACTCGAGCCCTTAAAAAAAGAAAGTGACGATGTCATTGATACCTCAGGGCTCAAAGCACCTGAATTTACAAGGCTTTTACTCCACCATTTCGGGGAAGAAAAAAAATCTAAGGTCCAGGTACATTTAACCTCTTTTGGATTTAGATATGGCATACCCAGGAACGCCGAATTTTTATTTGATGTGCGTTTTTTACTCAATCCCTATTATGAAACCACTTTAAGGCCTATGAATGGGAGAGATGGCGAAATTCAAGACTACATTCGCCTGGATCCTGTTTACACTTTGTTCATCAATCATGTGATAGAAACATTTAAGATACTATTACCCAGATATAAACAAGATTTACGCAAAGGTCTATCCATTGGCATAGGGTGCACAGGAGGGCAGCACCGGTCTGTTTTTGTCGTGGAAGAGCTGGCGCGTTTTTTTGAAAGAGAAAACGCAAAAACAGAAATTTATCACCGGGATTTAATCCATAAAAAAGAACATTAAAAAAGGAGAGAAAAATATGATCGGTATTATTATTTTAGCCCACGGGAAACTGGGAGAAGAGTTTATTTCGGTTGCAGAAAAAATTGTAGGTCCCCAAGAAAACATCCACACCCTGAGCATCGATGCCCAAGATATCCTTCCCCAGGCGAGCGATGATTTGAGAACCTTGATTGAAAAATCAGATATTGGAAATGGAGTTCTGATTCTAACAGATCTTTTTGGAGGCACGCCCTCAAACCTTGCCATTTCTGTTTTGGGTTTTTCAAAAAAAGTTGAGGTTTTGGCTGGAATCAACCTTCCCATGTTGATCAAAGCTTTATCACTACGTGAAACTGAGCCTTTAGAAAAACTCGTCCATATGGCTCAGGAAGCAGGTAAAAAATATATCCATATCGCCAATGACGTCCTCCATCATCCTTGAACTTGAAATCACCCTTGACGGTGGCCTCCACACAAGGCCATCGGCAAAACTGGCCGCCCTTGCGACAAGACACCATGTCGCATGCACAATTTTCTATGAAAATAAACAGGCAAATGCTCTATCCATACTTGAGTGCATCAGTCTCATGGTTCCAAAAGGCGGGAAAGTAAGCTTTGAGATTTCCGGAGAAGATGCGCAAGAGTTTGCAGAAGATATACATGCCATTTTGAGTCCTTCTCTTTTATAAAAACAATTGAAAATCAAGTGGAAAAATAAAATTTATAATAATTGATTTTTTTAGAATTTAGTCAGATGATAATTCTTACTTTGTTTATGGAGCTATAGAAATGACAAAAACTGAAAAAATAAAAAACGCCATAAAATTTATATTAAGTCTTACTGGTTTGATTGTTATTTTGTGTTTGGATGATTGGACAAAACCAACCCCCTTAAGCGACACAATCCACAGAGGAAATAGCTTAGAACCCTCATCCCTGGATCCTCATTTCAGTTATTCCTTAAATGAGGCCAATATTCAAAGAGACATTTTTGAAGGCCTAACTGCCGAAGCTGCCAATGGAGAAATCATCCCCGGCGTTGCAAAAACTTGGAAAACAAGCTCAGATGGACTTACATGGACATTTAATTTACGAGAAAATGCCAAGTGGAGCAATGGAGCCCCCGTCACGGCTCATGATTTTGTGAATGGGTTCAGACGTGCGATAGATCCAAAAATTAAATCTCCCTATGGATTTCTTTTAAAAAATATCAAAAATGGTGATAAAATTTTGAGAGGTCAGGAGAAAAATATCTCTACTTTTGGCATACAAGCAATTGACGATTATACCCTTGAGATCGTTCTTGAAAGATATACGCCCTACTTTCCAGATTTACTCGCGCATCACATTGCATATCCTTTTCCACAAAAAACTTATGACGATTATCAAGATGCATGGACAAAACCTGAAAATATTGTTTGTAATGGGCCTTATAAATTGACCCAATGGATTCCCCATGAGCACATCAAATTGGTTCGTAATGAATATTATTGGAATCAAGATAGCGTAAAAACACCTAATATTTTTTACTATCCAACGGAAAATAGATCTTCGGAGCTATGGGATTTTTTTGCAAATAAACTTGATACAACAGAATCAATCCCTGAAAATCAAATTGAGTGGATTCAAGATAATTTGAAAGATAGCCTAAGAAATACCACATATCCTGGAATCGTATATTATGGATTTAATATGACGATTGAACCCTTTAAAAGCAATCTCAAACTCAGGCAAGCCTTAGCTTTAGCAATTGATCGAAATTTTATTACGGAAAAGATTATAAAACTAAATGCCATACCCGCATACTCTTGGGTTCCTAAAGGTATCGGGAATTATAAACCCCAAGATGCTTTTTTTGCATCAATGACTCAAAACGAGAGAGAAGCATACGCAAAAAAACTTTTTGCTGAAGCTGGTTTCTCATCTGCCGATCATTTAAAATTAGAAATTCTTTTTAATGAGAACGATCTTGCAAAAAAAACATCAATTAAAATCTCAGAAATGTGGAGAAATGTTTTAGGCGTAAATACTGTATTACGTCATGAGACATGGAAAGAATATCTTAATAGAATTGAAAAAAAAGAGTTTCAGATTTTGCGCATCAGTGGTGTTGCGATCTTACCAACCGCAAAAGATTTTTTAGAAAGATTTATCACAGATTCTTCTGGGATAAATAATTTAGCAGGGTATTCTAATTCAGAGTTTGATCGGTTAATGAATGCAGGGATTAAAGCGGATTCATTGTATGACCAAAATCTATTCTTTTCCCAAGCAGAGAAGATTTTTCTACACGATCTTCCAGCAATTCCTCTCTACCATCCAACCACACGTCACTTGGTCTCTCCAAAAATTCAAGGTTGGGTTGATAATTTTATAGATGTACATCCTTCTAGATATTTAAAAATCATTTCACAAAAAAAATAATATTTCCTGTGCAGACTAAAAGGATCTTTTTCATTTATTACAAACTCTCTCTGATCATTTTTGAGATCTGCCATTGCTCTTCAACTGCACTTGCAAGCTCAGTATCTCCTCCTAGAATTTGATTTTTGACCAGATGAATAACATCATTTGGTAACATAGTATTGATTTGAAATTCATCATATCCTTTAGCAGCGAGAGGATTATTGCTATATAACAAGAATGTAGCTCCCGCTTTAAGTGCTAAAATGGTACTCTTTTCAAAAGAATAGTTCTTCAATATTGCATCCATGTGCAAATCATCCGTGACAATGCCTCCCCTAAACCCTAGTTCACCTCGAAGCAACCCAGTTAAAATATTTTTTGAAAGCGTTGATGGGTAAACTTCATCCAACTCTTTATGGACTAAGTGAGCCGTCATGATCGTTGTTTTTGCTGAACAACTGCCGATGAGGTTGCGGTAGGGCATCAATTCTTTCTCACGATTCCAGGTGTGCGTTATATCGACAATCCCTTCGTGTGTATCTCCATAGGCGGATCCGTGCCCTGGAAAATGTTTCAAAGAAGTTAAGATATTGTGTTCATCCATGGCGTCGATAAAAGATTTTGCATAGGTCGAAACAATTAAAGGATCCTCCCCAAATGAACGTTTTAATCCACCAATGACAGAACATATTGGATCCTGGTCTACATCCACAACTGGGGCTAAAACACAATTAACCCGATTGCTGTGAACCATTTGAGCCATATCGGTATAAATCGTTTTTGCATCTTCAAGACTTCCTTGGCCAACTTCTTTTTCAGATGGGAAATCTTTAAATCCATTGCTTGCCCGAAGCCTTTGAACCAATCCCCCTTCTTGATCAATAGAAATGATAAGTCCTGGGGCTTGCAAGAAACGAATCAAGGTTTCAAGTCCAGATGGAGATTCAATATTATGTCTAAAAAGAATGATGCCTGATATTTTTTTATCGTCAATCAAAGATCTGACTTGAATAACGCTTTCTTCTTCTGGCTTTGTTCCAGGAAAACCTATCCAGATAAGGCTTCCTATTTTTTCATCTAAGCTCGGCTCTTCAAAAGAACTTGCGAACAAACTGTTGACGTTTAAAAATAAACTTAAAATTATATATTTCATTCTCATACTAATATCCAGATTGATTAACACTACACTTAAGGATGGCTTTTCCATCTTGTGTAAATTGTAATGTACTTTTTGTGCCAAGCGGCAGCACTTGATTGACAGGACCATGGCCAAAACCTGATGATTTAAGTATGGGGATATGAATGCCTCGCTTACGCAAAGTTTGGTCGAAATCATCGATCAGCTCTTCTAATGGAATACCTTTAAGAGTCCAATCACCAAAAAAAATCGCGGCTACGTGATCAAATACTCCTGCACGAATGAGATGCGTTAAATGATCCCGTCCTCTATTAAAAAATTCATCCGTGTCTTCAAGAAAAATCATACAGCCATCAGGGTTTAGAGCAGTTGATGAGCCTATATTCCTTAAAATGACAGATAAATTTCCTCCCACAACTGTTGTGGAGAAAATACGGTCTGGGGGGAAATGAGATAAAATACTTGGGTTGAGTACATCAAGAGTGTATGCTACTTCTGTGATTTCTCCTTTTAAAACTCCCATAAGTTGAACAATGTTAGCTTCCTTATTCATTGAAGGATTTCCCATAATATCTGCGGTTTCTTGCAAAAGTGTCACCATCGGTGCATGAAGGGATGGCCATTGATTCACATGAGCCAGCAGGTGTAAGTAAGTAGCATCACTAAACCCGATAATGGGAACTCTGCGCATGGGCAAAGACCATTGTCGTTGTTCAAAAATTTCCAAAATTTGCGAGCTCCCAAAACCGCCTTTTCCTACCCAAATCGCTTTTGTTTCAGGCGCATGCAAGATTTTATAAAAAGCTTCTGCACGTTTCTGATCACTATTGGAATAAGTGTCGCCGATAGAATCGCTCATACTGATATCTTCCTTGTGACAATCTACACCAGATAAACCATAGGTTTTCACAACATGATCAATTCTTTCAAAAAGATCATCTTGTGTGAAATCTTTATGCACGACCAGACATCCTGAAGGCCATATTACGTCAATTTTATCTTGAGGCTGTAAAAACTCCCAATCATTACTGCACCCAGTAATCAATAAAGTCAACCAAACTATAAGCTTATTCTTCATTGTAGCTAGTTGCTCCTAAAACATTCATAGCCGTTATTGTTTGGAGAAATGTTCCTATCCCTTGATCAAAGTGATGGAGTTCTTTTCCAAATTCAAGGGTACTAATAATTGTTTTTCCAATAACATTGCGTCCAGTGATGTGTCCATTTTTGGTATTATTCCCCCAGCGATTATGCAACATCAGTGGTCCTTTTTCGTTTTGTCCAACATAAAGACCAATATGGCCAGGGGCATAAATGAGGGTTTGAAATGGAATGGCGTGGGTTTTAATCAGCTCGAGTTTTTCTGATTCTTGCATATTATCAAACGCGTAAATTTTTCCGGAGGCTTGAATTTGAGCTTTTGAATTTTTTGGGAGCCAAATCCCAAAGGGTGCGAAAAAGTCTTTTGTTGTGGTTGAACAGTCCCTGTTAAAAAGATAATCCCCCCATCCATAGGTTTTTCCAAGAAGTTGATTAGAAATTTTAGATATATTTTTCACATTAAATTCGAGAAGTTTTAGAGATATCGTTAAGTTTCTTGTGGTAAAAAATTCCAAATTCCCCTTACTAGTTTTCTTTGGAACCATAATCTCTCCATTTCCCTTCACAGGCAAAAGCATACCAAGTTTTGTCTGATCATAAAACCTACTTCCTTCATAAATAGGCTCATTTTCTTTAAGCAATGCACCCCAATTCATGTTCATCAGTTCTTTTTGTTGTTTTTGTGTCAGCGTTGCTAAATGACGCGCATCGACCCAACCAAAAGTTTTACTGTTGGTTTGAACCAAAGCCCAGGCTTTATCTCTTGAATAATGAGAAATGAGGATAGGATTCCCGCAATACAGCGACATTGCACTCAAGTTATCAAACGGATACCCCTCGCCTGCTTTTTCAGGATGATGAAAATGAGGTGAAGATGTTGGTAAAGCACGCAAACTTGTGTTTTGAACAATAATAGCGGGGATTTTGGCAGACGCATACGCATCATAATTAGCGTTATAGGTGTGCTCTTCAAACCAAGATGGATCATGGGGCATAAGATTTTCTCCCCATCCAATTTTAAAGCTATCATTATACTCTATAATCACATTTTTAGGGTATATAAACTCATTCGATAGCCAAGGCCCAAAAAATGCCTTTTTACTCTCCTGGTACACTGAAGGACTAATTGGGCGGGCCAATTTCATAAACTCCGTATACGCTTCCATCGTTTGAGGGATGGTGGCCAAGTCCTGAATCGGCTCTTTCGTAATTGTTGGTATATGCTCTGAACATCCAGTGAGCAATAAACTCAAGTAAACTATTTTTTTTAACATGTTATTTCTCCATTTATGAGTTATTTTTGGATCATAACCCATGCGTGAAAAATAAAGCAATGAGATTATTTCACATTCAACCCATATTCTTTCATCGTCCCCACAAAATGCGAGGCAATAGGTGCTTCAAGGCTTATGTTTTTGCCTTTATGACTGAATTCAATTTTCCAGGCATGCAAGTGTAAAGGATGGCGTTCGGGGGTCCATTCTCCGTATTTATCGTCACCTAAAATAGGCGTGCCCAGGTGCTCCATGTGGGCGCGGAGTTGGTGGGTTCGACCGGTGAGCGGCATGAGCTGCATAAGGGCCATTTGTTTGAAAATAAAATCTAAGACAAGAAAATCTGTTTTTGCAAAAAGACCGTCTTCGGGGTCCACGATAATTTTTTCAAAGCCTTTGACCATCTCTTTGGAAAGCGGCGCGCTGATGGTGCCTTCTGGAGGATGGGGAACGCCGCGTACGATGGCAAGATAGGTCTTTTGGATGTTTTTGTCTTTAAACTCTTGGGATAGCTCCCGTGCTTTTATGGCCGTTTTGGCTAAAATCAAAATGCCACTGGTTTCCTTATCCAATCTGTGCACAAGTTTGGGCGTATTTTCAGGGAACAAAATGCGCATATATCCATCCACATGCTCCCTTGTATTGGTGCCTCCTTGAACGGCAAGCCCCGCGGGCTTATTGAGGACAAGAATTTCATCATCTTCAAAAAGAATATTGTGTTTAAGAAGCTTTTGTGCATCTAACACCATCCGCTCTGAGACTCTAAATCCTGAAACTTTTTCTTCTTCCCTAATTTCAATTTCGGGGACTTTAATAATTTGTCCCACAGCAAGCCTTAAATTAGGCTGGGCTTTTTTGCCATCAACGCGCACTTTACCGTGCCGTGATAATCTTTGCAAAAGCGCATGGGGAATGGGGTAATGTTTGTTTAAAAAGCGATCGAGTCGAACGCCATCGTCCTGGACATCGACTATAAATTCTAGCATAAGTGTTAAGCTCCTTTAAATGAGTTGATAAATAGTGCTGTTCCGTTGAGCATAAATTGAATGGCCATGGCGGCCAAAATAATCCCAAAAACACGGGTAATCACATTTGTTCCTGTAACCCCTAAAATTTTGGCCAATCTATCTGCGCAAAGCAGGCAAATATAATTAAACGCAAGCACAAGAAATAAAATCACAAGGATCAATCCTTGCATCAAAAATCCAGCACTTTCCTCTGCGCGCATGTGCATGACAAGCGCGGTCATGGCGCCTGGTCCTGCGATTAATGGAATGGCCAGGGGAAAAACGCTGATATCTGGTTTTTTTACAGCTTCTTTGTTTTCATCCTGCGTTGTGGATCTGATTCCAGAGTCTTTAACCACGACCATATCGATGGCTGCAAATAAAAGCAAAAGCCCCCCTGCTATACGAAATGCCGGTTCACTTATATCTAAAGCTTTGAGCAATCCGTCGCCTAAAATGGCAAAAAGAAATAAAACCCCTGAGGCAATGAATGTGGACCGAAGAGCAACACTTTTTTTATGCTCTGGCGTATCTCCTTTGGTCAAGAGGAGGAACATAGGAACCACGGCCACAGGATCGATAATAATAACAAGGCTTCCAAACACCTTGAGTAGATAACTGAAATTCACTCCAAAATCCATAACACGTTCCCTTAAAGTTGAATAATATATGACATGCAATATTCACCAAAATTATTCTCCCCCACCGCCGTCATCCTCAGAACTTTAGTTCTGGGGATCTCCCTTGTGCTAACACATATTCCCCTCTTGCGCGTGAGAGGAAGGGAGATCCCCGAAAACTATCGTTTTCGAGGATGACGACCTGGGAGATGGGTAACCTAAGTTCAATAATTACATATATGTTTATGTTGTAATTAAGTTAGAGAAAAAAATCAAGGTAATTAACCAATAAGCATGGGAATACCACAATATTTAGAAATAATATAAATTTCCCAGATAAAGAAGATGATCAAGGCGCTGTCTAATCGATCCAGAAATCCACCGTGACCTGGGATGAGGGTTGAGCTATCCTTGACGCTGAGCATCCGTTTGACTTTAGATTCTAGAAGGTCACCGAGTTGGCCCAGAAAAGGAACAAAAAAAGTGACGATGAAGGCAAGATCTTTATGATTCTCAAAAAGAGGGGAAGAAAAAATAAAGATGTAACCCACAATATGCCCAAGAAGAATGCCTCCAAAAAATCCAGACCAAGTTTTTCCAGAACTGATTGAAGGGGCAAGTTTTGGGCCTTTGAGAAAAGAACCCACCAAATATGCCCCCGAATCAACTGTCCATAAAACAAGCATAAGAGAGGGAATGAGGAGATGAAATGAATCATGGTGCAGCATATCCCAAAATCCTATACCAGCAAGAAGAATATAGAAAGAGCCGATGATAAAAAGGAATAAGTTTGAACGATCGATATTTCTAAAGAGAAAAATCCACTCTAAAAATAACAAGGAAAAAATAGTAAGAGACATAACTTCCCTTGATACAGATCCTAAATTCCATAAAATAACGACAATAGCCACCATAAGGATGGCTGAAAATGCGCGCAAAAGAAATTCTTTAAAAAATTTAGACACGGCCATATCGCCTTTGCCTTGATCCATAAAAATCTAGGGCTCTGATAAATTCTTCCCTGGAAAATTCGGGCCAATGAAGGGGGGAAAAATAAAGTTCACTGTACGCCGATTGCCAAAGCAGGAAATTACTTAAACGCTTTTCGCCACTTGTTCGAATAATCAAATCGGGGTCTGGAATACCATGAGTATGTAAATGCTGGGAGAAAGTTTCTTCATTGATGTCTTCGAGGTTCATTTTTTCTTTTTCAACCTGGGCGATGAGTTTTTTTGCAGCGGAAATAATTTCTTGGCGGGAACTATAGCTTAAGGCGATAACAAGGGTCAGTTTTGTGTTTTCTGCCGTCTTTTCTTCGGCCGTTTGAATCAATTTTTGAATATCTTTTGGGAGTTTATCTCGTTCTCCAATGATGCGAACACAAACCTCATTTTTATGAAGCTCATCCAATTCTTGGGCTAAATGCTTACGAATGAGCCCCAAAAGACCTGAGACTTCTTCGTCTGGGCGTCTCCAATTTTCATAGGAAAAAGCATAAAGCGTGAGGTAACGCAGGCCCGTTTCCTGGGCGAGTTTCACGATTAAGCGCACCGAATCCACCCCCTTGGTATGACCAAAAATACGGGGGAGTCCTCTTTTATTTGCCCATCTCCCATTGCCATCCATGATAATTCCAACATGATGGGGGAGAGCTTTTGTTAGAGGTTGTTGAGAAAATAATCCACCAAAGAATTTGGAAAAAAAGCTCATATTTGCATAATATCTTTTTCTTTTTGAGCGGCAAGCTGCTCTGCTTTTTTGATCATTTCATCGGTGAGCTCTTGAACTTTTTCGGAAATTTTCTTGTGTTCATCTTCCGAGATATCATGAGCTTTTTCTGCTTTTTTCAAATCATCCATACCATCACGGCGCACATTTCGAATAGAAACGCGGGCTTGTTCTGTGTATTTAGAAGAAACTTTGACCAATTCTTGACGTCTTTCTTGGTTCATATCTGGAATGGGAACGCGAATGGTTTGCCCCTCTGTGGAAGGATTCAGACCAAGACCAGATTCACGGATAGCTTTTTCCACCGCCTTGATCATGGATTGATCCCAGATAGAAACACTGAGCATTCTGGCATCTGGGGCTGTGACGGTTGCAACTTGAGTCAGCGGCATACTTGCGCCATAGGCATCGACCATAATAGGCTCGAGTAAGTTCACACTGGCTCTTCCTGTGCGAAGGCCCGCAAGTTCTTTTGAAAAGCTTTCAACTGCGCCGTTCATTCTTCTTTTTAAATCATCTAAAAAGACTTTTTGATCCATTTTAATTTCCTATCGTTTTTATGAGAGTTTATCTGTGATGAGTGAGTATGTGCCTCGTCCTTTTAAAATACGGGCAAGTTCTCCTTGAGAATAAATAGAAAAAACCAAAAGAGGGATTTTTTCTTCCCGGGCAAGGGCGATTGCGGCCATATCCATCACACGGAGTTCTTTGATTAAAACATCTTCATAAGAGAGTTTTTCAAAAAATTCTGCATCTTTATTTTTTAAAGGATCTTCCGAATAGACCCCGTTAACTTTGGTTCCTTTGAGAATAATATCACACGCAAGCTCAGAAGCGCGCAGTGTTGCAGCTGTATCTGTGGTAAAATATGGATTTCCAGTGCCTGCAGCAATGATTACGACGCGATTTTTTTTCAAATGTCTGATGGCGCGGGAGCGAATATAGGGCTCTGCAACATCATTCATTGATATAGCCGACATCACGCGCACATCAATTCCTTCGTTCTCAAGGGCATTTCCAAGGGCCAAGGAATTCATGACTGTAGCTAGCATTCCCATATAATCGGAAGTTGCCCGGTCCATTCCTTGAGCCGCGCCAGAAACTCCCCTGAAAATATTGCCCCCGCCCACAACGAGCGCGAGTTGTATCCCCATGGAATAGGCTTCTTTGATATCTTGAGCAAGCTGCTGTACCATTTTTACATCAAGTCCAAATTCTTTCGATCCCATAAGTGCTTCCCCAGAAATTTTTAAAAGAACACGATGAAATAAGAGTACAGCCGTCATTACAAACTCAAGACTTTTAAAATTAACTTGCTAAAGAAGAAACCTCGGAAGCAAAATCGGATTCTTGTTTTTCAATACCATCACCAAGACCATATCTTACAAAACCGGTCAAAGCAACAGATGTTCCAAGCTCTTTTGCAAGGGTTTCGATGACATCAGAAATCCTTGTTTTGCCATCCATGACGAAGGCTTGTTCTAAAAGAACACTTTCTTCGTAGAACTTACGGACTCTGCCTTCAACCATCTTTTCGATGATGTTGTCTGGACGACCGGAAGCTTTGGCTTGATCAATGAAAATGTCTTTTTCTCTTTGAAGCGTTGCAGGGTCAACTTCAGCAATACTCAATGCACTTGGATTTGCAGCCGCAATATGCATCGCAATTTGTTTTCCAAGCTCGCTCAGCTTTGCTGTGTCTCCTGTTGATTCAAGGGCCACGAGCACAGCAATACGGCCTAAACCAGGAGCGGATTGACTGTGGAGATAGGGAACAACAACGCCGTTATGAACTTCAAGGGAAGACATTCTTCTAAAGTTCATGTTCTCGCCAATGACTGAAACCAGATGCGTTAGTTCTTCCGCAACGTTTCTTCCTTCGCCATACGGGGTTGCCAAAAGGGCAGCCGCATCAGAAGCTTCTACCGCAAGCTTTGTGACTTTTTGAACATAATTTTGGAAAAGTTCGTTACGGCCCACGAAATCTGTTTCTGCGTTGACTTCAATAACCGCGCCTTTTTTCCCAGACACATATGCACCAACCAAACCTTCAGCTGTCACTCTGCCGGATTTTTTTGCGGCGGCAGATAGACCTTTTTTACGAAGCCAATCAATTGCCGATTCAATATCACCGCCATTTTCAGTTAAGGCTTTTTTGCAGTCCATCATTCCTGCGCCTGTTCTTTCACGTAAGTCTTTTACCAATGCTGCTGTAATTTCTGCCATTTTTATACCTCTTATCTTTAATTATTGCGCAACTGCGGAAGCTGTGTGTTCTTGAACAACTTCAGCTACTTCTTTTACTTCAACCATCTCTTTTGCCAAATCTTTGGTGACTTTTTCAGAAACGCGTTCCATTGCCTTCAAGTCAACGCCTGCTGTTTTCAAATGGATCTGAACGCCTTCAAGGATCGCATCAACAACGGCATTGCAATAAAGCTCAATTGCGCGCTTGGCATCATCGTTTCCTGGGATTGGGTAAGTCACGCCATCGGGGCATCCATTGCTATCGATCACGGCTACAACAGGAATACCAATTTTATTGGCTTCTTGGATCGCAAGAGCTTCTTGCATCGTGTCAATCACAAACAAAATATCAGGAACGCCGCCCATTTCGCGGATTCCACCAAGGGATGCTTGAAGTTTTTCACGATCTCTTTGCATCATGAGCAATTCTTTTTTTGTAAGACCGGCTGTATCTTTTGATAAACGATCATCCAACATTTTTAGGCGGCGAATAGACTGGGAAACTGTTTTCCAGTTTGTGAGCATGCCACCAAGCCAACGGTGATTGATGAAATGTTGACCAGATTTTTGAGCAGCCAAAGCGATAATATCGGCAGCTTGACGTTTTGTTCCCACAAAAAGAACGCGGCCGCCAGATCCTACGGTGTCGCGAATCGCAGCCAAGGCTTTATTAAACAAAGGTGCTGTTTTTTGTAAGTTCAAAATATGAACATTGCTGCGCACACCAAAAATCCAAGGTTTCATTTTTGGGTTCCAACGGCGTGGATGATGTCCAAAGTGAACACCGGCTTCTAAAAGTTGAGATACTGTAATTGCTTGCATAGACATTTAATTTATAATTCCTTATTTTTTTTCGGTTAACCATTACATAAAGGGAAGTCTTTTCAAAGACACCGAAATGGAAAAAATGAGTTACTCATGTTTTCCTGCTTTATGTGCATATTTACAATTGCAGGGTAGAATTTTTCACACCCTACTTAAATTGTTTTGTCAAACTATATTCATATTTTTTGAAGAAATCAAGTTTTTTATATAAAAAAAATTGAGAAAATATTTTTTTAACAAAATTAAAGATGAAAAGAATATGACCACTTACAAAAAATCATCCCCCAGAACACAATCCAGGGGAAAATTAGGATAACCATTCACAAAAGAATTATTATTTTTCTTTCTCCCACAAATCATCATCGTCTTCTTCTTTTTTCACAGGTTTTTTGATTTGTTTAGTTTTCATTGTCTTTTTTGCAACAGGTTTTGAAGAAGGTTTCTCATCAGCATCCTCATCTTCCGAAGAGTCCTTAACATCGGAATCATTATCTTTTTCAGAATCTTTAGAATTCTTTTCATCTTTTTCTTCTGAAACATCATCCTTTTCTTGCGTATCTTTCTCTTCCACATCATCATTTTTTTCTTTTTTAGTAGATGTTACCTTTGCAAGTTTGCCTTCTACTGCTGGTTTGGGTGCTGCTGCTGGTACAGGCGCAGGCTCTGGCGTTGGAGCAGGAGGCACGGCTTCCACGGGCTTGACTTCTGGTGCAGGTGTGGGCATAACTGCCGGCACAACAGGTTCTGGCGTTGGCGCAGCAGGCGCAGTTTCCACGGGCTTGACTTCTGCTGCAGGTGTGGGCATAACTGCCGGCACAACAGGTTCTGGTGCCGGCGCGGGCTCTGGAGTTGGCGCAGCAGGCGCAGTTTCCACGGGCTTGACTTCTGCTGCAGGTGTGGGCATAACTGCCGGCACAACAGGTGCTGGTGCAGGCGCGGCCTCTGGAGTTGGCGCAGCAGGCGCGGCTTCCACGAGCTTGACTTCTGCTGCAGGTGTGGGCATAACTGCCGGCACAACAGGTGCTGGTGCAGGCGCAGGCTCTGGAGTTGGCTTAACAGGCGCGGCTTCCACGGGCTTGACTTCTGGTGCAGGTGTGGGCATAACTGCTGGCACAACAGGTTCTGGTGCAGGCGCAGGCTCTGGAGTTGGCGTAACAGGCGCGGCTTCCACGGGCTTGACTTCTGGTGCAGGTGTGGGCACAACAGGTGCTGGTGCAGGCGCGGGCTCTGGGGTTGGCATAGAGGGCTTCACTTCAGGCATCATGGGCGCATCGAAAAGTGTTGTTTTTCCTTCAGGTAACAGCCAATTTGAAGGATTATCTTTTGTAGTATAATTATCAAACAGGACTTTAATTTTATCTGCTGAGGTTTTAATGGTTTCGTTAATTAAATCAACAAGTGCGGGTCTAATTGTCTTACGACTAAAGAGTAAACGCTGTGGTTCACTTGCCCCAATCTTGATAACTTTATAACCTTCAGCTTGGTTTTGATTCCCTAAAGTATAAAGCGCATTAACTTCTTCAACAACAGCAACATCGGCTTTTTTAGAAACCACATCTTGAACGGCATCTTCAAAAGATTTTTCAAAAATCAACATTCCAGGCATTGAATCTAAAAATGCATTGAGTTCTTTGGAATTGTATTTAACGCCTTTTACAACAGCTATTTTCAAGTTTGAGCTCTTAGCATATTTAATAAATGAAGCTGCACTATCAAAAGATGCATCCTTATCCTTTGGCATTAAGATAACGTGTTCTTCCATACGATAAGGATCACTAAAAATCCCCCATTTTTCCCGGCCCGGCGTCTTTGTGGCATTTGCAACAAAATCTTTCTTTCCCATTTCAACTTGACGCAGGGCATCTTCCCACATCGATGTTGTTGAATCATACGTTGCAGGATCTAACCCCGCCGTTTCCAAAAACAAGAGCCCCACAATTTCTGCATCAAGCCCTGAAATTTTGCCATCTTTTTGAAGAATATAGTAGGGAGATTTTTCTCTGACCGGAGATGTTAAACTCCGAGATTCCCCATAAATTTTATCAAAATTCAACAATGCAACAACGCAAACAAAACTTAAGTATATTTTTTTCATTCTTTTAAACTCCATTTAATTGATTAATGCAAAGAATCCGACCAATTTGCATGTTTTATGTTATATTCCTGTAAAAAGCCTGCCTGAGCAATATACACCGAGTGGATTTTTCCATCCAATGAACGATCCCAAAATTCCAAGAAACTTTTGAGTTTCGGAAACTCTGGGAACCGATCAAAATCCTGCCAAATAAAAGACTGTAAAATCGCCGGATGATCAGGCATAAAATAAAGAATTTCGGCCGTTATAAGCGTAAACGGATCTAAAAAAGTGACTTTTGATGTATTTTCCATGATAACCTTCCTTCCTTACTTCAAATTCAGGCTATATGAAAATATTTAACAGTTTATTAAAGCGTGTAAAAAAAATTATTTTTTCTTGCAACATTAAACCAAAAAAGCTAATGTTTAACAATAAGTTAACAAAACAATTTAGAATTGGAAATAAAAATGAATGCTGCGAAAAAAAGGGAAACGGCCCACGAATATTTTGAAAATGAAAATTATGAGAAGGCTGCTGAGCTTCTTGAAACTATTCTTGAGACTGATGAGGGCGAAATAGAAGACCTTCAAAATTTGATGATGTGTCACTTTTTAGATGAAAATGATGAAAAATGGATGGGGCTGGCCCAAACTATTTTACAAAATCCAGAAGCAACCATCGAAGACAAGCGTAGCGTATTTTCCATGTATATGCTTTCTGAAAACTTTGACCACGCCATTGATTTGGGCAAAGCAATTTGCGCAGATGCGTCGGCTGAAAAAGAAGATAGACAAGATTTATTGCTATGCCTTTTCTCTGCAGAAAATTATGAAGAAGCCATTCAAGTTGGTGAAGCTCTGATTCAAGAAGAAGGTTCAGACATGCTCGATTTTCAAATCCTGCGTGATGCATATTCTATGATTGATAATAATGAAAGAGCTGTGGAGCTTGGAGAAATCGTCCTTCAAAATCCAGAAGCGGATCTGAAAGATAAGCTCGCACTAGCGTCAAATTATCTGGCTTTAGAAAAGTTTGACCAAGCTCAAAAGCTGATTGAGGAAGTCTTAAAAAATCCAAAAGATATGGATGAAGACGACAAAGAAATCGCTCAAGATTTGCTCGAAGAGATTAAAGCATCTAAGTAGACTTTTAATGACCATTGACGAAAAACGCTCTTTAATGAAGACTTACTTTAAAGAGCAAAATTTTTCAAAGATTTTTCAAATAGGCGAGGAGGTTGCGAAATCTCCCGACGCCGAACCTTTTGATTTGTTGGTATTTGCCAATTCCTGTATGTTTGTGAGAAAATATCATGAAGCTTACAAATGGTTTATCGCCCTCAACAGACATCCAGATGCAGACGATATCAATAAAAAAGCCGCATCTGCTGCAATTCACGCCTTACAAAGGTTTATGTTCCCAAAATGAAAAAAATATTTTTAACTGCGCTCATATTTGCAGTACTTACGCCCTTGCATTCTTCTTTTGCAACCCCCACCCAACACTATAAAAAACTTTCAGTCAGCTCGGGATATTTAAATTCCGCAAATAGCAACAGAGCCATTGGAGAGTTTATGGTGGAGGTGAATGATCTTTATGGCCTTGCCTACGAAAAACTAGAACAGGCGCTGGGGTTAAAGCCAGGGGTTCAAACTTTTATCTATGATGTGGTTTTGAACGGCGGGTATATTGCTGGCGTATTTGATTACACGACCCCGAAGTTTTTATTGTCAGATCAAATCAATACAACTTTTCATGAATTTGGACACTTCTCAAGAGCCACCTCTTTGGATATCCCAGTAAAATTTAAAGGGGAATACACAAGTTTTTTCCCCTATTTCTTTAACTATTTTACAACTATTTTTTCAAATGATTCCAATACACGCTCTTACGTCAATAGATATGGAGACTTCCCCGATGTTGCACAAGACTTCTTCTTTTCTTCTGGCGGCTTGAATAATCAAACGTATTTAAGTGAATTGGTTGTTGAAAATGCATATCTCACCAATAGTCATCCAATGACTTTTTTTAGTTATTTAAGAGCAAAATCGGCTGCTGCCGGATATATTTACAGCGCGCCTGGACAAGACTTAGATGTTTTTGACGCCGAAAAACCAGAAAAACGCGGGAATGACATCATGTTTATGGTGGAAGAATACCGGAAGTTAGGCCGAAATATTAAAACAAAAGATATAAAATTTGCCTCAAATATGGCCGTTTTTGCCAGTGGATCCATGTATGCCTATCTTTGGTCCATTTATCAATTCCAATTTGACCGCTCCTTTAAGATGAAGCCTTTCGAGATTTACGGCATACGTGTTCCTGATACGTCCGTTTATTTCAATCCCAGCGGCATTTCCTATAAAGTCTCTTCAGGTTACAGATACGATCAAGAATGGATCTTTCCTGTTTCATTTGAATTCATCAGCAAAGGCGAATCCGCCTATGAAATGACCCTTGGCGTTTACAAGAGATTTTCAGAGCTGAATAACTCTTCCCTACGTGCAGATTTTCTGATTTCGAATCAAGGCGAAATGGGCGGAAAAATTTATGGCGAATGGCCCATTGGTAATTTCTCGTATATCGGAATAGGCGCCCAGCGTTACAATACAAAAACCCTATATGGGGCAAGAAATATTCCATGGCAAATGAATAAAAATACCAGCTATAATGAGTTTTGGATGCAGCTTGGGATTCGATATTAAGTTATTTTGATTAAATAATATAAAAATTGTCTTTTAACCTTGACAAAAGAACCAGAATCTTATATTAAAGATCATCTTATTGTGTAATAAGGGCTATTAGCTCAGTAGGTAG
>CAIYWZ010000173.1 GCA_903930075.1 uncultured Alphaproteobacteria bacterium
CCAATCCCTTCAAAATGACCTTTATTTAAAAAGTTCAAAACCCTTTCCTATTGGGGATTTTAGAGCAAAAACACGTCAAGGATAAAATGAAATATAATTCAACTTTGGGTTGTATTTTTATTTTGGTGAATAGTTACAAATCGTTTTGATTAAAAAATTAGGAGCCCTGAGCGATGGATACCAGGAAAATGGATATAGAGCCCTTGGCGCTGCTTTATGCCAGATGTGTATGGAACATGGATTAGAAAAACTAAACCCAATTTACTTTGCGGAAGGCCTTGCCGCCCTTGGCCCAGATTACTATGATCAAGCGCAAGAAATATGCACCGTTGGCGGCAAAAACGGCGTCCCTTACGATAAAATCGTTGCTGCAAGAGGATTTTATGCCTTAGGGCAAGATTGTTATGCAAGGGGAGATGTTGCCCGTGGAAAAGAATATTACGATAAAGCCGCAGATCTATGCGATGAATACGCAAATCTTCCCAAAAACAACCAAATTCATCCAGGATTTGCCGCAAGAGTTTTACAAGATCTAGGTCCCGATTATCATGACAGGGCTGCAAAAATTTATATCGACAACAGCGAACCTGGTTTATTTGGAGAGTTATCACTGGCTTCTCATTTCAAAGACCTCAGCCCGGAATACAAGGAACGCGCCATTGAAATTTGTCAAAGACTTGCACAAAATCCTAAATTTGACATACGTCAGCGTGCTGGATCTATGTTAAAAGAATTGATGCTCAAAGGTCACGAAGGTTAACATTATAAACCCCCTCTCAAAAAAATCCGGAGCAAGAATCTAAAAATATTTCAAGAAAAATATGGCGTTTTACTTGACTTTATTGAAATTTTATGATAAACATTCATGATATTGGAACATAAAATGGAGTGACTTTATCATGAATAAATTTATATTTGCCTTGCTTATCTGTTTTCTTTCAAGCTGTTCCCATATGAACAGAAATTCCCAATACTTTTCCGCACCGTACCCTCCAGCGCACTCCCCAGCATACTACTCCCCAGCATACTCTCCCATTGCCTTTGCCATCAGCAGTGGAGATACTTCAAGAGTCAAAAGTTTGATCGAACACGGATCGAGTGTGAATCAGAGAATAGAAAACGGCCTGACCCCTTTAATCCTGGCTGCGCAAAAAGGAAAATTAGAGATCGTCAAACTTTTGATCCACAAAGGCGCATATGTGAATCAAACAAGCAATGATGGGGCAACAGCTCTTTTTGTGGCCGCAGAAAAGGGATATTTAATGATCGTCAAGCTTTTGATCGACAAAGGCGCGAATATTTACCAGGTCAATAAAGACGGAGCATCTGCTCTTTTTATTTCTGCGCAAAAAGGAAATTTAGAGATTGTGAAACTTTTGACCCAAAAAGGCGCAAATATCAATCAGGCCAGCAAAACCGGAGAATCCCCCCTTTATATTGCAGCATCTAAAGGAAATACGGACGTTGTCAGGTTTTTGCTTCGAAAAGGCGCCAATGTGAATCAAGCAACCTATGATGGAGCAACGCCTCTTTATGTCGCCGCGCACAATGGACATATTGAGATGATAAAAGCTTTGCTCGCAACCCCTTGGATTAATGTGAATTATGCCTTTAAAAATAAAACCACTCCCCTTAAAATCGCCAAACAAAAAGGATACAAAACAATTGTAAAACTTTTAGAACAAGCTGATGCCATAGAGGGAAAGTATCGGTATTAAAAATACTGCGCAATGGCAACAAAACCAGACGTAAACATGAAATTCCTCGAACAAGCCAGGGTGAAAATAGAATTTTTACTTGACTTATCTGAAACGTTTCGATAAATATCCATTATCTTTCAATATAAAAATAGGATTTTTTATTCATGTATAAAATGACTCTTGATCCCAGGTACGCTTCTTTAGACACCCCTTTAATGAAAGCTGCAAGAGAAGGGAGTTTAAAGGATATGACGTTTTTACTCGAAACCGGCGAAGATATCAATCAGACAGCAAGCGATGGATTCACTCCCTTTTTGATGGCTATATCCATGAAAATTTTTCATGAAATCTGGATAGAGCATGAAGAATATGTTGCGATTATAGAGTTTTTGATTGCAAAGGGAGCCAATATTCATCAAGCTTCAAAAAATGGAAACACGCCCCTGTTTCTGGCTTCTGCCATGGATTTATATACTATTTTATGGATTTTAATTGAAAAAGGCGCGGATATTCATCAGGCAAACAATAAGGGAGAGACGCCCCTTTTGGCTGCTGTGGAGAATAAAAACTTAAGTATTATAAAGTTGTTATGTGATCTGGGAGTAGATGTAAATCAGGCAGCTATAGATGGAAGAACGCCTCTTTTGATTGCCACATCCAAAAGGTTTTTAAAAATTGTAGAGTTTTTAATTAAAAATGGATCCGATGTGAATCAAGCAAATAGAGATGGGGAAACGCCACTTTTGATCGCTGCACAAACAGGGGATTTAGAAATTGTTAAAGCTTTGCTTAAAGCGCCTGGTATTGATGTGAATAAACCCAATCACGCTGGGATACGGCCCCTTAAAATTCCCAAAGAAAATAGATATGTTGATATTATAAAGCTTCTCGAACAAGCCGGGGGGAAAAGCTAATTTTCATGGTAACTATTCACCAAAATAAAAATACACCCCAAAGTTGAATTATATTTCATTTTATCCTTGACGTGTTTTTGCTCTAAAATCCTCAATAGGAAAGGGGTTCGAACTTCTTAAATAAACCCACATTCACGCGAACTCATAACAATAGCTGATAAATAACAAAAATGGCTCTGACAAAGAGATATCAGATTTTTTATTATTGCTC
>CAIYWZ010000174.1 GCA_903930075.1 uncultured Alphaproteobacteria bacterium
ATTTCAATATATTTCTTTATGGTACCTGGGGAGTTACAGAATTTCAATGCATACACAAGGAAAGTTTAAATTTGACCGTTACATACCATTATATTCACAGAGAAGTTGAAGAATGGATGAAGGTGGTGGGGCTTTGCGTCCTGTGATGTCGATTATGGGGCCACGGCAAGCTGGGAAAACCAAGCTGATCCGAAATGTTTTTCCCCACCTAAAAACTTTGATTTCGAAGATGTTCCTACACGGGAGATGGTCCAAATGGGGGCATAAAAAAAGGGCCCCAAGATTTTGCTTGGAGGGCCCTTAAATGTAGGTCGGCAAAAATTGCCAGCTGTTTAGATTTTGTGTGTTAATGCCAAGAGTTGTTCTGTTTTTTGGTTCGCTTGGACAAGCATGGCCGAGGCGATTTGGAATTGAACGCTGGCTTGGCCCATTCTTGTCACGGCTTCAGGAACATCGGTGTCGATGAATTCTGAAAGTGCAGATTGTAGACTTTGCATGTTAGAAGTAACCAAGTCTTTGTGCACTTCAAACTGTTTTTGTTGAGCTCCAAGACGCGCATAGCTTTTGTTGATGGATGAGAGTGCGTTATCTAAAGCTGTTGAGGCCAAAACGGTGGCTGCTTCTGTGTTGATGTCCACATTGGTCAGGCCCAAAGCATCCAAAGAGGTATTGGCAGAGGTATTGGCCTGGGGAGTTACTCCATTTTGGCGTTGTTCAAAACCAAAAATCTGGCTTTTGTTTAACTTTTTGAAAGGTTTTTTAAATTCTCCAGGTCTGTTATGGAAACCCCTGAAAATTCTAAGATCATCTCATCTGAAACTCCCTTTAAGAGCATTTTCTTTGCGGTTTCAAGATTGGCTTTTCTCTCACCTTCTTCTCTGCCTTCTTCTCTACCTTTCTTCTCACCCGCTTCTCTGCCTTTTTTCTCCCCTTCTTCCAGGCCTTTTTCCAGCCCCTTTTTCAAAGCCTCCTCAAGCCTAGATTCCGCGTCGGCTCTGGCAGAAACGGCGTTGATGTAGCCGTATCTTTCGGCTTCACTCCAGGCTCCAATATCCACGGTGGCAAAGGCGCGTTCGATGGTTGTGCCGGCAAAGACTTTGGGCAATTCTGTTTCTCTGTCGGCGTATTTGAGGAAATACAGCCAGCGATCTTCATTGGTCAAGAGTTCATGTTCTTGCTTATGGAATTTGGGGAGTTCAAAGAAAACATACCTAAAGTCTTCCAAATCGTTGGTATGATGCTGGTTACATTGGATCGAATGGTTGCTTTTATATTCGGGCTTATCCTTGAAAAGGATATGATCCGCAATGACCAAAACCGTTACGGGCTTTAAATGCCGGTAATCCTTGCCTTTTTCGAGTTGGTTGATATACACATTCGCGCCATAATAGAGCGTGCGTTTCTTGAAACCTGGGGCACTTGCAACTTGCATCTCCACCACATACCGCTCGCCGTTTTGATCTTTGCAGATAATATCCACAACCGACGTTTTCCCAGCCTCCACCCAGGGCACCTGGATCGGATTTAGAAATTCCACCGATTCAATACACGTTTTC
>CAIYWZ010000175.1 GCA_903930075.1 uncultured Alphaproteobacteria bacterium
GAACGCATTTCTGTTTAATTCCTATCTACTTTCTTTTACCAAGTCCAAAACCCCAGTGGTGAGGCTTCAAGAGAAACCCTGGAAGACTCGATTCCAATACTAATTGAGCTCATCGAAAAAATGCAAGTTTTTAAAATCAACTTACATTTTCTTGAGGATTATCTGGATCCGTTTCGTCAGGCAAACTCATCAAAGCGATCATTTCTTCAAGTTCATCATCTTCAATAGTTCCATCTATTTCATCTCCTAGTTCTTGAAGTCTAATTAATACATGATGTGTATCATTGTCATCTTCCAAAATGGGCGAAGTTACTCTAAAAGCGCTTGCCCACCTAGAAAGTATTGTTTCAGGATAAGCTTTTGTTCTAAAATAATTAAGTATTTGTAGAAGTGTTTTCCTTTTCAAAAAAACTTCTTCTAAATTAGATATTCTAACGATATTTCCGTTATTGCTAAGGTGAAGACCAAACATCTTGCAGCCAGCTTCTACGTTCCCGTCCAAAGCTGCAAGATATAATTCTTTTGGATCTTCGCCAGCTATTTTTTCAAGCTTTTCTCTCACACTCTGACGATTGGGTTCCCAATATCTCCATCCAGGACATAGTTTTAAGATTTTTATATCTTCTGGTGAAAAACTATTTGGCAGATTGGGATCATACAGCTTCCACTCGTCAAAAAAAGCTTCATTCTCAAAATACAGCCTAGTTTTTTCTAAAATATTCGCGAAAGATTTCAAATCATTGAGTGTTCCATTATATTTTGAGAATTCCTCTTGCAGTTTATTCAAAAATTGATTTTCATACCATTTAAGTTCGTATGCCATGATTAATTACCTCCTTTGATATATTTCACATCAATCAGACCATTTGGACCGACAGTCATTTTTTTGTCTACAAGAACTTCTTTTGTTACTTTATCAATAATTTGTACGTATCGTTTTCCAAATCCAACGTTTTCTGCAGGATCGAAGAACTCAAATTTAATTCGATTATCAGGCAGTTGTGTAGCTTTGATATTCTTTGATCCTTTAGCTTCTTTAAAAAAGTTTTGAGCAATATTGTTTAACATAAGATCTTCAAAAGCGTTATAAGTATGTTCTCGAGTCGCAAATTCTTGAACTTGATGTTTTGATGCGATATGTTCTCCTGTTGATCTGCCTTCAGGATATTTTCTAAAGCCTTTAAGATGACGATATCCTTCTTCTTTTGTATAGTGTCTGGACTTAGGCAAAGGATCAGTTGGATTAGCAGCCGCACTTTCATTTTGTTTAAAAAGCCCATTTTTGGGTTTATTAAGGTGCACTTGTACGCCAGGATTTGTTTCTTCGAAATGCTGAAGCCAACGATTAGCATTATGAGAAACATAAAGATCTTTGTTAAGGCCAGGTTTGACTTCAGATAAATCCAATATTGGTTTCACCTCCATCGTCCGAACCCCACCCTGAATAGCTGAAAACTCAGCTTCTGCTGTAGCCGAAGTGTAGGCTTTAACCCCTCTGCCAAAGCCAGCTGTGACGCCTGCAAGAATTGCTTGGAGAAAGAAATCTGAGGTTTCTTTTGCGAAGGCTTCGCTGCCCGTAATTTTGGTAACTTCTTTCTCAAGCTCTATTTTAGATTTATACATATCGCGCCCTAAATTATCAAAACTACTGCCGATCTCTCCTGTTCCTCTTGGGAATCCCGTATGAGGATCAATCTTATAGCTCATTTGTAAGGTCAAAAGATCTTTTGGTGTTGGCAGTAAGCTCAAAATATTCATCCCGCGTGCAGTCGCTTCCCCGAAAGGTTCAAGAATACCGTCTGTGAATTTACGTATCAAGTCCTTCAAAATCCCCAGAGAATGACTTCCGCTTTGCTCGTAAATTATTTGAGAAATCTCTTGTGATCTTATGGCTTCATTCCCTGCGGCCTCAAGCTCAGCGCATTGTGCTGGGGATAAATGATAATGAGATTTAATGATTTCATTGACCTTATCCATCGCTTGCTTCATCTCCGCTGCTTTCTGCTGCTTGCGCTGTTGCTCTTCTTCTAAAAACTGTCCGTATTCATACTCAGCCTGGGCTGCCGCTGGATCGCTTGGATTAAAAATATCTTCCCCTTGCATACGAGACAAAAGGTAAGCCTTTTGAGCTGGGGTGAGTTCTGGTTCCTGACGATCTTCTTGATTCTCCTCATGCACCGGCTGTTTCTGCTGCTGATCCTCTTCAAAATACGCCTTCCCATCTTCACCAATGGTAAAATCACGCGTGTCTTGTGTGGTGTCTTCTCCTGGAGTTTTGGAGTCTTCCCTTTCCCATCTTCTTGGATCATCCCC
>CAIYWZ010000176.1 GCA_903930075.1 uncultured Alphaproteobacteria bacterium
ACTCCTGCTTCACTTACGGTTTTGATCTTCTCAAAGACTATTTCTGCAATCCAGGAAACCAGCGCCTACTCTATCTTGTGGGGCTTTTACAAAATTATATTTTTGAGGTTTTTAAATAAGTGTGGGGTACTATGATAAAAAATATTCACAAGAAGAGATGGAAAAACGGTTAAAAGAAGATCCTAAGGCTAAAAATGAGGATATTCCCATCAATTTTCACCATCTAACTCCCCATGAAACAAAAGCCTTTTATGAACAAATTGCTTCAAAACTCAAGCGCCTATGTGATATTCTCTCCCGGGATAAGAAGGTTAATCCTGAATGGGATAATTTTAAAGTGGACTGGTCTCAAAATGGCATCAAAACCATTACTTCTGCCAATAATGCTGTCTTTACATTTCAGGTTGATCATAATAACTTTGTTTTTAAGGTTATGCCAGGTCATTTTCAAATCGAGTCACTACATCAACAGACAGGTGATTGGAGAAAGAAAAAACCCTTTTCACATTCATATGATCTTTTACAGCCGTTTTATGCGCAAATTCCAGAAAATCTCTTTTTGGATCCCAAACTTTCACAAAAATCTCTTGAGAACGTGACTTCTTTTTGGAAACATAAAACAGAGCCTTTTCCAATCACCTTTCCCTTACGTTTTGGTTACAAACTTTATGGTGGGCAAATCGAAGATGGAAATGCTCAAATCCAAATCACGAATATCCTGAATGCACTTCCCAAATCTCATGAGAAACATCACCCTCTCGTAGAAAACTTCGCGCAAAGTCTTTTGGTAGAAAAACTGCGAAAAAAAGATCCGGCGCGTGCACAGCTATTTGCCTTTGAGTTTGGCCTGACGCAAGAACTCGTTTTGGGGAATATCAGTTATGAGATGTTAGAAAAGATGAAGCTGGGTAGGATTCTAGAAATTGTGAACAAGTCTTTGGAAAAAAACCATCAAGCTATAAAGGGTACCGATAAACCAATTCTTTCTGCTATCATCGATTCCAGTCTTACGAGGGACCAAAAAATATCCAGTATGACCAATCTTTTGAATCACCCAATAAAAATCGTAGATTATATGGAATCTAATAAACCTCATTCGGTTATTTTGGATGTTCTAAGGAATATGACAGACAACGACACTATCACGAAAATTATTCCCCTTGTGACCTTGCTGATACACAAGGGAGCCGATGTGAATGCAAAGGTGGAAGGTGTTCCCTTACTCGCAAATGTCATCTCGTCTTATAAATTAAATATAAACGGCCAAATCCAAATGATGACGCTGCTTTTGAACCAGGGTGCAAAACCACAAGACTATATTCAAAAGCAATATGAACCTCATTCCATCATTTGGGATGTTATAGATAAGTTTGACTTTAAACAGAATCAAGAGCGAATTCTCCCCCTTTTGAGCTTGCTTGCAGAAAAAGGAGCCGATATGAATGCAACAGTGAACAATGTTCATTTAATGGAGAAGATCATTGATCATTATTCATTCACTATAAATAATAAAATTAAACTTATAGAATTGTTTTTGAAGCACGGTGCAAAACTATCTGACTATCAAGGAAAAATCATTCAAAAGATTGTGGATATTGTCGCCTCTCATGAAAATAAAAACGAAATTCTCCCGCTTTTAAGCTTGATCGTCACAAAAGGCGACAATGTGCATGCAAAGGTGGGAGATATAGGTTTAATCGCTTATGTTATAAATCATCATACACTGGAAATGGGCAAAAAAATTGAAATTGTAGACCTACTTTTGAACCAGGGGTGCAAAACCACAGGACTATAGTAAAAAGGAAGGATACGATTATGAAAGTCATTCCATTATTGGGGATGCTGTGGATAACGCTCTGCGTGACAAAGATCAAAATAAAATCGTCAAACTTGGAGTCTGTCCAAATAACTGTGTAAATTTTTCCTAAGTTATATTAAAAAGAAATAAAAAAATATAACAAAAGGAATAAGAAAAATGACTAAAAAACGAGTAACAAAAATGGATGAAGCGATTGATC
>CAIYWZ010000177.1 GCA_903930075.1 uncultured Alphaproteobacteria bacterium
ATCTTACTTTTGACAATGGAAAGGAGTTTAGCGGGCACGCAGATATCGCAAAAGCATTGGATGCATTTTTATCAGCGTGGATTCAACGAACATACCAAGGGTCTTTTGAGAGAATTTATCCCTAAAAAAACCGATTTTCAGAAACTTTCCTGACGAAAAAATCAAAGAGATACAAAATTTAATGAACAATCGTCCACGAAAAGTGTTATATTATAAAAAACCAATGGAGGTGTTTTACGAGGCCGTTTCGTGAAAAATCAAGCGTTGCATTTGCTCATGTAATGGGCCTTAGATTATATTAACTTTATTTCTAAGACGTATTGTGAATGGGCTAACTTTCAGAAAGATTAGGAGGACTCTACATGGTAGGATCAAAGGCTTTTGTGCTTGTTTGTTGTGTATTACTCAATATAGTGTTTAACTGCGAAGCCACAGTAGATATAAAATATAAGGATCAAGAGCTTTACGGAGCGGAAAGAATCTTAGAATTTATTTGTTTAAAAACTTCTTGTAAGCCAAGGATAATTGAAAAGAACCAGGAAAATTATTTAAATGAGATTATAAGATGCTTGGAGAATGAAGAAGTTTTTAAAACTATTACGAAATTGTTAGTTGAAAATAATTCGTTACCTCAGAAATCAGAATTAACTCAAGGAGAACGAGGACTCCTATTAAGCCTGTGCTTATATCAGTATTGCAAAAGTACTCCTCTCTATTGGTCTAAAGTAAGCGAAGCAATTGGAGTCTTTCCTGCCCTTAACATTTTCTTCGATGCAGATGCAGTTAATCCTTCCCACCATGGCGATACAGGTTATGCGACATATCAAATTTCTCAGAACAAAATACTCGTTTTGCAATTAGTAGGCAGAGGATGCCATAATAATTCTTATCTTCTATGGCAGATAAAGATGAAGGATGGAAAGTTTAGTGCTGTTTTGCTTGATATTCCTTTCTATATTGAAGAATCAAAATCATTTCGAATTACTTCTGAGTTCATCGCTAAAAGTTGTTTTTATGATTTTGATGAAGCGCATTTCATTGTCAAAGTGAATAGTGGCTATATTAATGGCTGGAAGGAGGAGGAGGATACATATCAGATAAAGGATGACAAGCTTACTCTCGTTCATAAAAAAGAATGTAAAACATTATTCTTTAGCGATAAGTAAAGCTAATAACTTAGATAGTAGAGCTGTTGCGTAAGTCAGGGATTAGAATTTAAATTATGTCGGGTGTTAAGCGGACAGACCCCTCAGAAACTCCATTTTATCCAAAATTTGGCACGGATGATAACTGGCATGAAAGCCAGAAAAAAGAAAAATTTACAGATGAACATGACGAGCTAAAAGGGATACGCACAAACTGCAAAAAGAGTTTAAAGCTCTCAAAAGAAACTGTCCACAATGACACATGGGCAAATCATCATATCTTTGCAACAAGTAACCAGTCTACGAGCAGCATTTCTCCCAAAGAACATTATTTTAGAAAAATCGTTAATACCACCGTTAAAAATAAACGCGGACATGTCCTAAAGGAAGGAACGGAAACGGTTTATTATGTGAAAGGAGATCGCATAATTGATTATTATTTGCAATGTATGAAGGATGGTCCTAAAATCAACTCTTGGGATAAAGAATTCGCAAATCTCAACAAAGCAGATTATCCTGAATTTTTTTAAACAATAAACCCCACCATCTTCAGCTTCATGGGGCCTTTCTATGAAGCTGTTTTTTTAACCCCCGTTTTAATCTACCCTACAAGTTTTAATAATTTTTCTGGAAACAAAAATTTATAATGTTTTTTACTAAATAATCCTTGACTAATACAATGCAAAAGCACAGGTTTAATCAGATCCAGAACAAAACGAACGATAGATTTTTCCAAATATCCATGTTTTTTAATCTTTCGAAAGACTTTTTCTCCAGATTCTATCAAGTTGCCAAGCTCAATCGTGAAGGCAAAGGTGAGACGGCTGAGCGTCTTTTTCCCACAAAAGGCCACCCCTAAACACAGGATATCGGCGGCTTTCATCCCTTGCGTGTAGTTTTGCATCTGGGACATATCTCCCATGATCTCTTTAGTTTCCGAAAATCACTGCTACAGCCGCGCAAATCCCCACGGTAGCAAAGCCAGAACAACAGCGGTGTGCCCCTTTTGAGCTGCCGATAATAGCAGGTTCTCCAGTCACCCTTGCACGGGCGACATCAATTTCAGGGACCTCAGTGGGTTGTGTTTGATCAAAATCAATCTCCAGCATGTCACTGGAAAAAACAGTGGATGATGCAAAAATCGTCAAAAGTTTCGCAAAAATAAGGTGCGTTAATTTATAATTCATCATTTCCCCCTTTATAAAGGTCCCTTGTTATGTTTAAATTTCATTCTTTATACATAAAAAAACAATGAATTCAAGGGGAAAATAAAATTGAAAAAACAAAAATCAGGCCTGAAAACTGGAAGAATAATCTTCTATAGACGACCTTACCGCGTTTATTGATCGTTTGAGATGTGAAAAAACCGCCCAAATTCTTGGAAGAAGCTGGGCGGTGATGTGAAATGATTTTTAGTTATTTGTTTTTTCTGTTGTCTTTCCTAAAGTTGGAAAAGGTTCTGTGAAAAGTTCCGGCACAACAGTGTTACTTTCTAAGGAGATAGCGCTGTCTGTGAGTTGCTCCACAGTTGTTTCCTCTTTATGATCTACAGTTGCCATCATCATACATCCTCCCATAAAGCCGCGTGTAAGCTGGTCGATGTTGATGATCTGTGAATCCAAAGCGATGGGATCCTGGGGATGAACAACGATCTGGCCTGCGGTATCATCAGTATGATTCGTTGTTGTCTGGATATATGCCCCACCATTAAAGGTACTTGCATTTAGATAGGGAGTATGAACCAGAAGCGGATTTTGGGAATTTCCGATCTGAACAGCTTGGATGATGATGTCATCAGCTTTGAGTATGACGCTTCCATCTGAATGAAGAGCACAATGAAAACCGAAGACCTTATCTTTGGCATCGATCAAAAAAGATGTCGCCTTCCCTTGGGAATAGAAAGCTACATTTTTTCCCCTTAGAGTAACGTCCCCTAAAGACCCACCTGTATTTAAGAGCAAGAGATCAGAAGTGTCATCTTTTACTTTAACATCGGCGTTTTCGTCAAAAATTTGGGCGGTATATCTTTGGGCAATGCCTGATATACTTTGAAAGCGTGTCGCCAATTCTTGATCTCCCTGTGTTTCTGAGGGGTTTTTTGAAAACACAATCGATTTTCCAGGAAATTCTTGTTTTACCTGTGTGAAAAAGTCTGCTACATCCTCTGAATGCACTTGCGATTCTTCAAAAAAAGAGACAATCTTTGTTGCCTCTTCTAAGGGAAATTGTTCACCGGTCACAACATCAAACTCCGATGCATAGGCTTTGGAGCCGATTAATCCTGCAAAAATTGCGCTCATCATGATTTTAAAATTCATTTTTAATTATCCTTTTTAAATTGTAACAGTTAAAGTTTTTCTTTGCATATACCATACAAAAGTATGGTTATCGAATAAATCCGTTTTTTGCAAGAAAAAAATACCCCTTGTTGCAACAAAAGATTTTTACAGCCGCGCAAATCCCCACAGTGGCAAAGCCAGAACAACAGCGGTGTGACCCTTTTGAGCTGCCATGATCATAGCAGGTTCTCCAGTCACCCTTGCACGGGGGATATCAATTTTAGGGACCTCAAGCAAAGCCTTCACAACACAGGTATGACCATGGTAAGCCGCAGCTATAAGAGCCGTATCTCCAGTCTTGTTTGCATTGTTCACATCAATTCCAGGAGCGCCCAAAAAAGCCTTAACAATTTCTAAATGACCATAATCAGCGGCCATGTAAAGAGGTGTACATCCATGGGGGTGCCTTTAAACTTTTCACAGATTTGCCCAAGAGGCGTCATCTGCGGGGTTGGTTCTTGGGAGGAGGCGTCAAATTGTTGAAACCCCCGTTTATTTCCCGTAATATTTGGAAGAATCTCTTCACCCGAGGCCAAAAGAGAACCTGCCCCCGCCAGAAAGGTTGAGAGGACCAGAAAGGTTGAAAGGATAAGGTGGATAAGTTTAAAGTTTGTTGTCATGATGTTGAATTCCTGTTGGTTGATATTTAAAATTTACAAGGGATATATAGCACGCGTTTACTCCTGTAATGGGCCAATAAAGGATAAAAATAAAATATGTGCATGACTGTTTGGATGGTTCTCTTTTTTTATAAAAATAATTATTGACAAAATTGTTATAATTTGACAATATGTAAATATTAATCAATTATTTTTTATGAAAGAGAGACGACTATGACACATACATCACACATACTCACAAAAGACATGAACTTTTTGGAAAAAACGGACCATACCAACCTATATTCACCCAAAGGATTTGGGAATTATCTTAAAAACGGGGA
>CAIYWZ010000178.1 GCA_903930075.1 uncultured Alphaproteobacteria bacterium
CACAAAATACGCGTATTCTCATGATTGGCATGGCCTTTTGTGGCAAAGAGATGCAAGCGGCGTCTAAGGTTTTGGAAGCGCGTTAATGTACAATGATAAAGTTGCTTTTTTTTTCCATTTAAAGTAAAGTTTTAATAGAAGCTGCTGGGTGCGCTTGGAACGTTTTATCCCTGGGGCCATAAGATCCTTTGGGGGGCTGTCACTGTGCAGACCGTGGTTTGTGTATACGGTTCCCACCTATTTTTAAATAGGCCACAAAGAGGATTTTAAACGTTTGCGGCTTTTGCGGCTTCTGCCTTTTTTGATTGTCACCTTAATCATCTATTAAGAATTCTAAAGTATGCTGATCTTTATATAATTAAAAAAGATAAAGCAACGATGATAAAAACCATATTCTTAATACTCTTGGGTTACACAGCCGTTTTTGCATCACATAACCCAGTATCCCCGCCTACAAAAAAAGAAATCATAGATATGATCCAATATGGACGAGAAATCGCAGGGTTTGCTTATAAAACAACTCCAGAAACACAAAATGAGTTTAGACAACTTTTCCCTAGAATGAATGATTTTTCAACAGGCGGCCTAGGAACACTCGTGAACAAAAATGATTTTCACGGAAAAACTGGATTGTTGGACGGCCGCGATACGCAGTGTGGATTTGTTGCGCAAAAGAATAAAACAAAAGAATTTATCGTTGCCATTCGAGGAACAAAAAAGAATGCACATGACTGGGGAACAAATCTGAACTTAGAACCTCACTCAGGAGGTCTGAAGGGGGGGCCTGTTGGTCACACCAAAATACCTTCACATGACAAGAAGAAAATGCATAAGGGATTTTTTCGCTATGCAGAATCCATTATTGATGATATCTGGACAAAACTTTCTGGAAAAATCAAGAATGAATATCCAAATGATATTAAAAACAAGGGTTTAGAAAATGTAAAGATCTCAGTATATGGGCATAGTTTGGGGGGGCGACAGCACAAATTGTGGCTATGATGATTAAAAATAAACTCATCCAAAGCATTATGAATGCGTGTAAAAAAAATCAAATAACTTGTCAGAATTTTGATCAAATCGATAAAAAAATTAAAGGGAATATCAAAGTTTTCTCCTACGAGGCACCTCGCGTTTTTAATAAGCAATTGGCCCAAGAATTTGATCAATACATAGGAAAAGAAAATCACATTCGTGTTGTACAAAAAAGAAAGACAAAAATCCTTGGTTGGACCAAATACGTTCCCGATCCACTGACACAGATGCCCTATAATGAGTTGCGAATAACATACAAAGAAACCGGCATTTTGTGCCCTTTACATGTGACCAAAGAACAACTAGAAGAAACAGGCAAAGTATTGATTCATAGAATGGTGAATCATATCAGTGAAATCAATTTAGTCGACTGTATTCGTGACATCTACGCATCATGGCAAAAAAAAGACATCAAGGCAAATTGACGAGCCAGATCTTTCTTTGGATCATGCTGTTATTTGGACAAATTTCGATTTACGGTATGACCGATCCTCAGACACTTTCTATTTCCTGGGCTGATACCTTGAATTCTTCACCTAATATTACAACATTTTCAAATGGGGATATGTATACGGCCCTTTATAATCAGAATTTTTTGATTGATCTTTCAAGTGGACCTTTGTCCACTGCCCAGCAAATGTGTTTAACGCAAAGGGTGATACAAGATGGATTAAATCCGGCCCAGATCAATTCTGTGACTCCAAGCGTGAGTGACCTGAATTCTCAAACAAGTTTTGATACGGGGAGACTCCCCTACCCTCTTCTCCTGGTTCAAGATGCCATTTTACAAGCCCTTCCAGCCGGGGTGTCTTCGTCTTGGAATCTTGAAGTTGCAAAGATTGTGGCAAAAAATGGCGTCACGCCTTCACAAATTATAGCAGCTTCGAGTTATTTAACCGATTTTTCTCAAAGCTTGGCAAGCGATCAAGCAACCTATATTTCTTCCGTATCTTTACTTTTTAATGCATTTACCACACAAGGGTTTCTCGCAACGAATAGTCATTTTTCAGATCCTACGTCTATATTGACCAGCTTTATACCCCTTCAAAATAACATTATGGAATTTATGAATATTCCGCCCATAACTTTGACCACTCACACTTTATCGCAGCGTATTCAGTATATACAAATGGGCCTGGCGCTAAATATCAGGCTTTCGATTTATCAAACTTGCGGAAGCTATACGAAGGAGGCAATCTTAAACGGTCTTGTGACGTATCCCCGCATTACGCCTGCATTACTTGAATCAAATACTCTCTCCCCACTTGCGTCCGCGCCTTTTTCAGGGAATACAGATCCCGCGTCCAGGGCATTTTCTGTGGATTTAGCGCTCATGAGTGCAAGCGATGCGAATGACTTATACACTTGGAATACAAATCATTCTGGGATTTTTAGTGCTGCAAATCTGACAGGCGTTTTAACGGGGCTTGAAACCTGGGGCAGTGGGAGCGATGGAAATCTTTTGGATGTTTTAACCCAGTATAATGCGGTTTCAAGCTGGTCACATTTGGGAACTTTTCTGGGGCTGATGTCTTCTCCATCCGATCAGCGTTTGGCCTTAAAATGGGCACAGACCTCCTCGAATCAAACTCTCTTTGCTGCAATGAATTTTGATCTTGGTTCTGGAAATAGCTGGACCATAACCCTTTTGCCAGCATTTAATCTCTATAAAAGCCTTGCATCCACATGGACAAATTTAAGTGTTTTTTTAAACAACATATCCGCCTCAGCTTTAACCGATCAGCTGACAGCGCTCTCATGGGCAACAGCCAACAGCGCTGTTTTTGATGCCGCCTATGCAGCTGGGGTTACGTCTTCTTCTTCCTCTTGGGGCGCGCTTTTGCCTATTTTAACACAGTATGCAAATGTATCGTCTAGCATAAACATCAACCTTCTCCTTGAAACGGTCACTTCTGCAGCAGACAAAGTATTGGCCTTAAGCTGGACACAAACTTCCATCAATCAACCGGTTTTTATATTCACTTCCATGACTCTGTTATTAACAGACTCCGCGCCCACAACCTGGGGAACCGGAAGTGATGGCAATGTTTTAAATTTGCTTGTTTCTTATAGCAGTATTATGGGAACACCTGCGATTGATGGACTCATCAATGATGCAGTAAATGGAGTGGATCAACGAACTATTCTTTTGTATTTTACAGATTCCACCTATGGAACATCCCGCATTGGTGCATATACTGCCATTGAACCTGCATTTCCTTCAAGGGTTTGGAGTGACATGACTACATTAATGGCAAGCTATCTTTTGACTTTAACTGCGATCAATACCAATGCAACAGTGGTAGATGGAAACATCACCTTTAACATGATCCCAGTCCCTGTGAATATTTTAACCGCCCAGTTGGTTTTACAAGGAATTACCTCTGGCAATATTACATCAAGCCTTCTCACAAATGGTCTTGCCACAAATCCGTCCACAATCTCCCCCTCAACCCTTGCAACGGCCATTGGCTTACTCAATGCTCTGGGCAATACAAACTCAAGTTTTCGAGGAACAACGATTCTCTCAACAGACCTTGTCAATCAATTAATGCTCCTGGAGATCACGCCTTCCCAAATCACATCCGCCATCATGACCGATGCGCTTGCAACAGCTCCTTCAATCTACAGTGCAGCCACACTTGCGGCCTCCATCAATATGCTCCTTGCAATTGAATCTGCAACAACCGTCACAAATGGGAATATTGGCACAATTTCGGTTGCAAACTTTATCAACAATTTAAATGTTGCCCCTTCAAAAATAACATCGAGTGTCATGACAATTGCTTTAGAAACAACTGCAAATTCAGGATCCACACTTGCCACTGCAGTGGAAATGATTATCGCATTAAACACATCAAGTATTAGTTTTGGTGACGAATCCATTGCAATTTCTGATCTGATCAATGCGCTGATGACATTAGGCATTTCTCCCCTGCAGCTGAATGAGACCATACTCTACACGGCCCTGAACTCGGCCCCTGGGACATATACCGCCGCAACCTTGGCTTCTCAAATCAACACAGCCATTATAAATGAAATGACAACATTTATAGAAGCAACTGTTTACGTTCAAGATGGGGGAACAATTGGAATAACTTCCATTACCGTATCAGATTTAACCACAGCTTTAATTGCAAGCAATGTTACACCTGCTCAACTCACAAGTCTTATAATGAACAATACCCTGGGTACAAGCCCTTCAACAGCTGAAACTTTTGCACAAACACTTTCAATGCTTCTTGCGTTAAACATCAATGGCGCTTCCACAAAATTTAACAGCATAGTCATCTCCGCAGGAACTCTTGCAACGACACTCATCAGCGCGAATATTACACCTTCTCAAATCAATACAAATATCGTGGCAAATGCATTATTAACCACACCCTCCACCTATTCTGTTTCAACGCTTGCAACAGCAATTGAGACAATTATTGCGTTAAATACCACAGATATCAATTTTGGAGTCAATAGCATCGCAATTTCTGATTTGGCAACAGAACTCATAAATTTAAATATCATGCCAACACCAAGCGCGCTCACAACGGCGCTTTTAACCACTCCCTCAACCTATACCGCCAAAACCCTGGCCCAGGCCATTGATATGATTCTTGCGATTAACTTATCCAGTATTACGTTTGGTGGGAATACCATTTCAATCAACAATTTAGTGACATCGCTCATGACCTCGGGCGCAAACCCCCTTTCAATCACATCCGCCATCATGACCGATGCTCTCTCCACGACCCCTGGAACATATACAGCGGCCACTCTTACATCAGCCATCAATACCACAATCGAAAGCGCGATGATAACCGCATTTGATCTTTCAAGCATCACCTTTAATGGCGTTTCAATCAGTCCTTCAGATTTGGCCACATCCCTTATCACACAAGGAATTTCCCCGTCCCAAATCACACCCGCCATCATGACCGATGCTCTCTCCACAACTCCCCTAATATCTTCAGTTGCAAGCCTAACACAGGCCATCATGACAATGATCAATGTCGGCACATCCACAATCATCTTTGGCGAGCAATCTATATCTGCAACAGATCTTGTGAATCATCTGATGTTGCTTGGCATCTCCCCGTCAAGCTCCATCATATCAACAGCCTTAACGACAACCGCTTCCGCTTATTCCGCCTCCACGCTGGCTGCTGCCATCCAAATGGCCTCTTATATTAATTCTTACACAACGTTTATCAATGGCAATCTCAAATTTGGGTATGCAACAATCAGTTTGAGTGACTTGACCACGAACTTTATCTCCTTAAATATCAATCCCGTAGATTTAAGCTCCACAGTTATGCATCAGGCACTCTCCAGAGACTTAAGCAACCCCTGCGCCCAAACACTGGCATCCACAATCAATGATATATTACTGGCCCCCATGACCGATGCGATTCGGTCCAATGCAACTGTCAGCAACAATACTGTTTCGTTTAATAAAACGAATATTATGGTGGATAATCTTGCCACAGCACTTATTGCTTTGGGCGTGCTTCCTTCTGAATTATCCCTTGGCATCATGACGATTGCCCTTGAATCCACACCAACCATACTTTCTGCCCAAACTCTGGCCACTGCCATTGCCACAACGCTTGCGGTTAACTTTATTAGGGGAACAATTCCCATCAATAGTATCGTCACACAAATCATGACCCTAAATATCAACCCAAACCAGCTAACATCAAGCGTGATCTCTGCTGCTCTGGGGACATCCCCTGCAGATGCAACATCCCTTGCAAGTGACATCAATAACCTCATTACATCAAACTTAACATCCGCTTTAACCGGACATATGGGGAGTTCTTCAGTTCAGATCAGCGATTTAATATCCCAGCTGATCTCCCTTGGCATTACCCCTGCACAAATCACACCCGCTCTGATGACCACTGCTCTTTCGAGTAATCCTTTAGATGCACCCACACTTGCGGCAAATATGATGACGGCTTTAACTTTGGCCATGACGACCGCTATAAATTCAACTGTCACAACCAACAATGAACTGATCAGCTTTGGGGGCGTGTCAATGACGATCTCTTCCCTTGTCAATCAACTCATCATCGCCGGAATCGCCCCGTCTCAACTCACATCCGCCATCATGACCGATGCTCTTGCAACAAATTCAGGAAAAGATTCCGCCACAACCCTTGCCACAGACATTGAAATGATCTTAGCCTTTAATGTTTCAAGCATCACATTTAATGGACATTCAATTTCTTTAAGTGACCTTGTCACCCAAAGCATGATTTTAAGCATCACCCCCGCCCAAATGACCTCCACACTTTTACCTGCCGCTCTTTTAACGAGCCCTTCGAGCTATACAGCATCAACCCTTGCCACATCTATGGATATGATTCTGTCTTTAACCGGCGCTGGATTTACCCCAGGCATAATTACTCTTTCTGATCTGACGACGGCTTTACTGAACTCGACTCTTAATTTTGAGCAAATCACCTCCAGCATCATGACAACGGCCCTTGCAACAACTCCAGCGACCGCTTCAGCTTTAGTATTGGCACTCAAATCTGCCCTATCTTCTGCTTTAACAACCGCGATTAATATGTCCACAATCACCTTCAACGGAACCTCTATTGCCGTTGCAGATTTGGTTACAGAGCTCATGAATCTTGGCACAACCCCTTCACAGATCACATCTTCTATCATCACAGAAGCCCTTGCCAGCAAGCCTTCTACATATACGGCAACAACCCTTGGAACTGCGATCATGACCACAGTTGCTATTCAGGCTGGTGCAAAAGTCACCAACGGAAATATTTTATTTTCAAGCAAATCAATCCCCATATCTGAACTTGTCACGGCTCTCATGAATTTAAATCTCAATCCCTTACAAATCACACCAGATACGGTCAGAACCTCTCTTGCTGTCTCTTGTTCCTCATATTCTGCAGAAAATCTGGCCAAAGCGATCAATACAACCATTGCTCTAAACGCTGCAACAACAGTTGTCAACAACACGATTACTTTTGGAGGGAGCCTTATCCCTCTTTCTGTCCTTGTGGGAGACCTGGCGTTAACGGTCACGGCTTCCCAAATCACCTCCTCGATCATGACCAGTGCCCTTGAAACAACCCCATCTGAATATTCTGCTGCGACATTAACATCAGCCATTCTTGCAACCCTGAATACATCCATGACCAGTGCGATTACAAGCAACACAACACTCACAAATGGAAACATCAGCTTTGGCACCGCATCTATCACCGTTTCAAACCTTGTAACCCAGCTTTTGAGAATCGGTATGATCCCCTCCCAAATCACATCAGACGTCATGTCCGATGCTCTTGCAAGCAAACCTTCCGCATACAATGCATCCACTCTTGCTTCCATGATCAATTTATCTGCCATCATCCATTCCACCGGATCCGTAACAAATCATGCCTTAACCTTTGGTGGAACTTCAATTTCAGTCAACACCCTCATTCCCCTGATTATTGATACAAAAATCACCCAAAGCGTCATCACAAAAGCCCTTGCAACAAGAGGAACATATTACAATGCAACAACCCTTGCATCGGCAATTCGGAAGGTGATTATGTTTGGACTTTAAAAAAAGATTATATAGGGAAAATGAGCTCGATTTTAGCGCCCTTAAGATCCGATGAATCTCCTAAGTTGAGGGCACCTTTGTGTTCTTCCATGATGTGTTTGACGATGGCAAGGCCAAGGCCTGTGCCTTTGATACGGGTGGTGATGTAGGGTTCTGTGAGTTTTTCACGGTTTTCTTTGGGCAACCCTTTTCCATTGTCTTCTATGGATAAAATCAGGTTTTCATCATTTTGAATCAACGAAAGCCGGATGCAGGGTTTGCGTTTAAATCCGTTTTCGAATGACTCAACCGCATTTAAGAGAAGGTTTGTCAGCGCTTGGGAGAATAAATTTTTATCCAGCATGAGTTTGTGTTCTTGATCAGGATTCCAGATATATTCAACGTCTGGATGGGCCAGTTGTTGAAGGTCAACAATGCGCGTTACGATTAAACAAATATTCTGCTCTTCAAGTTTTGCGGACGGCATTTTTGCAAAATTGGCAAACTCGTCAACCATTTGACCGATTTGTTCAACATGATGCACGATTGTTGAAATACAATTTTCAAAAATTTCTTTATCTGTCGTGATCTGAGCGCTATATTTGCGTTTTACCCGTTCCGCAGAAAGCTGAATGGGGGTCAGAGGATTTTTAATTTCATGGGCAATACGCCGTGCAACATCTGACCACGCTGCTTTTCTTTGGGCCGAAATCAGTTCTGAAATATTATCAAATGTGAAAATATATTTTGTATGGAGCTGCTCGATATCTTTTGAAATACGCACGGCCAGTGAAATAGCATAACTTTTACGGTCAAATAACACGTTTGTTGAGAGCGTCATAAAATCAACTTGAACCGCCTCTTCAAATAAAGGGACAAAGAAAGGGAAAACGTCAGCAATTTTTTTACCATGAACATCTGCAAATTTTATTTCTAAGATCTTTTCCGCCGATGGATTCATCAATTCAATGACCCCATTTTCATCCACACTGATCACCCCGGCTGTAACACCCTGTAAAACAGCGGTAATAAAATTATTTTGATCATTCAAAACAATATTACGCTGCATCAATTCTTGAGATTGAACCGCAATTTTCTCAAGCATACGGTTAAAAGCCCTTGCCAATATACCAAGTTCTCTGTGATTTTCATCCACTTCCACAAGAGTTTGCACATCCCCTGAACGTATTTTTTCTGCGGCAACAATCAGTTTACGTATAGGTTTGGATAAATAACCAGAAAACATGAGCCCCACCCACATGGCCAGTAAGACCAACAGAATCGAGACGATCATATAGGCCAGAAAAAAGCTGATTTGAAGCGTGAATCTCCCTTCTGTTTGATGATTAAAATCTTCAACGCCTTTTTCAATTCTTTGTATACGATCGATTGTTTTTGGAAAAACGTAACGCCCTAAATACAAATATTCTCCGCCACTTGTGCGCAACAGTGCTCTGACCCGGCTTTGGTCTTGATTGACAAAAATTGCAACATCACCTTTCCTTGCTTTTTGCCATTGATCTTCGGGTATTTTATCAAATTCAATAGAAAATGTAAAATCTCCCCTTGCAAGAACTTTAGATTTTTCTGTGATTAAGATACCTTCTGTTAAACCCCGCAAAGCAATTTGATGGGATAAAAAATTTCCTAAATCCTGGGGCGTAATTAAGTGGTGTGCAACGCGTTCTAAGTTTTCCCTCAAATCATAAATATCTCCTTTGAGCTGCGTTTTATGTTCTTCAAGATATTCATTTGCAATGATTAAGGAGTCATTGACCGTATGGCTGAGCACTTTTAAAAATTGATTTTCAAGTCCTAAATTGAAAAAAAACATTGCAAAAAATGCAACGATGGCCGGAAAAATAGAGACCAATGCAAAAAGCAAAGAAAGACGTATGTGTAAGCCAGAGCCCGCAAGACCATCGCGCCCCTGCGACCACAATTGCACGACCCTTCTCAAAACCATCACAAGAATCAGCAAAACAAGGAAAAGATCCAGTGATAATACAGCAAAAATAGCAATTTTATACTCGGATAAATTTGATAAATTGATGAGAAAATATGTACCAATGCCTGAAATTATGGTAATAAAAATAAGAAATCCAGGAAAAAATTTACCTACATTTCTATTCAATTGATGATAAAAATGCAAGGCACGATCAAAAGTCATTTGTAACTATTCACCAAAGTTACCGCCCTCCCCAGATCGTCATCCTCGAAAACGACAGTTTTCGGGGATCTCCCTTTCTCACACGCAAGAGGGGAATATGTACGAGCACAAGGGAGATCCCCGGAACTAAAGTTCCGAGGATGACATTGATAGGAGGATGATTTTGGAGCAATAGTTACAGTCATTCTTTATAAGAACGCTCTAAATTAAAATTTTCGATTTTTTTTCTCAAAGTATTGCGACTCATTCCCAAAATATGAGCTGTTTTTTGCTGATTACCGGACATGCGTTCTAATGAAATGCGCACCAAAGGCTCTTCGATCATCTTTAAAACGCGATCATAAAGTCCAGGCGGGGGAAGACTATGACCATGATCATCAAAATATTTGTTTAAAAAACGCTCAATGGAATCGACAAGTGAAGTTGGAGATTTGGATGTCATGATGTGGCAAGATGCTCCTCAAAAAAACGTGTGATTAATTCTTTTACACTATGAGCTTCAGTTGCTTGATTGAGCAAAAGACGAAATTCTGTAGAATTTTTCACACCCTTACTGTACCATCCCATATGCTTACGACCAACCAATACACCCGACCGCTCTCCATAATGATCGATCATTGCGGCAAAATGCTCTTTTACAACCTCGTATTGATGCTCCATACTTGGATCTGGCGTGCGTACACCATTTTTTAAAAAATCGATGACTTGTTGAACAAACCAAGGTTTTCCATAAACACCGCGACCAATCATGACACCATCGGCGCCGGATTCTTCTAGAAGTTGCTTGGCATTATCAACTGTAAGTACGTCCCCATTTCCAATCACCGGGATTTTAACGGCGTCTTTTACAGTGCGGATAAATGGCCAGTTTGCTTTTCCATTATAGAGCTGACAACGCGTTCTTCCATGAACAGTAATCATTTGGATCCCGGATCCTTCTGCAATTTGGGCAAGCTTTGGTGCATTAAGCGAATGATCGTCCCATCCCATCCTCATTTTAAGTGTGACAGGCACTTTTACAGCTTTTACAACGGCTTCTAAAATTCTTCCAGCCAACAACTCATCTCTCATCAAAGCTGATCCTGCATAATTATTGACCACTTTTTTCATGGGACAGCCCATATTGATATCAATAATTTCTGCGCCCATATCCTCATTCAACTTGGCAGCTTCGGCCATGACTTCAGGCTCGCATCCTGCCAATTGAACGGCCATGGGTGATTCAATATCAGATCTTTGGATCATCAGCATCGATTGGCGCGTTTGCCTGATCATTGCTTGACTTGCTATCATTTCCGAAATCACGAGTCCTGCACCATGCTTTTTCACAATATGACGGAAGGGTTTATCTGTTACATCCGTCATAGGAGCCAAAATAACAGGATCTTCTACGGTAATATTGCCTATTTTGATGGGCTTGATTAAGCTCATAATTTTCCCTTTAAATGATTTAATAAAATGACCATCTCTGAAATTGATCCAGATCCTTGAATAAATATATCTTTTAAAATTGGATGGTCTGAAGATACGCTTATATCATTTCCTTCTATTTTTTTCAAGGAAAGTTTAATTAAAATCTCTTCTAAATCTTGATTTAGTTTTTGCAAGATATAAACATCTGAGAAATTTCTTAAATTTTTAAAATTCGCATGGGGAATTTGGTTTTTGAAAAGCAGATAATTTTTTTCCAATATGCTATATTCAACTTCTAATTCTAAAGCATAGGCAAAAACATGGGGGATCACCTCTAGATTTTTTGCCATATTCATTTTCTCAAGCGTTGCCCGTGAAAGATTTTCTAGATTTAAAAATGTAGAAATATCTTGAGGAGCTTGCAATCGTTTTAAAAGATAATAAATATAAATGAATTGATCCATTTTTAACGCAAAATGCATATACAGATTGAAAGCAATATCTAACCCTAAGGTATTGACAATTTCATTTAAAACCAAAGTTGTCGTGAGTTCTTGACGCAATGGGTGGCTCAAAATATATTGTGGAAATTTTTCTTGGATTTGCTTTGGAAAGTATGAAAATAAAATAGGATCAAACTCAGTTGTTTTAAGAATTTCTAAATTCAAAAAATGAGGTTTCAAGAAAATTTTTGTAAACGACAAAAGAATGGAAAGATCCGGACGCGTTAAACCAATATTTTTTGAATAACAATCTTGTATCGTTTGATAAGAGGGCATGGATTCAAGGCGAGGATCCAAGATCTTTTTATCGTGAAAGAATCGGATCATAAAATCGATAACGGGCAAATGAGCAGCGCCCCTTAAGTGTGTTTTGGTCATCGATCTTGGTTGATCAAAATTTGATTGGAGAACATGGCGCGCAACGTCCTGGGACATGCTTTTTAAAAGCTCATCTCTTTGCTCAAGGGTGAGTTCTAATTTTTCAAGGGCCGTTCTTAACAAGATTTTAATATTCACTTCATGGTCCGAACAATTGACACCCGCGGAATTATCCACAGAATCGGTATTCAAAAGGCCACCATTTAATGCATACTCTATACGGCTTTTCTGAGTCATGCCAAGATTTGCACCTTCTGCAATGATTTTTGCCCGCACTTCTGCGCCATTAATACGCAAATCGTTGTTCCCAGGATCTTTAGCATCCGCGTGGGTTTCCTCGGTTGATTTAATATATGTCCCAATTCCACCAAACCACATCAGGTCTGCTGGAAACTTCAATATGGCTCTGATAATTTCAGTGGGCGTAAAAGAATCCCCCTCTAATTCGAGCAAAATTTTTGCCTGCTCACTTAACACAATGGACTTATCCTGCCTTGAAAATACACCACCACCCTGGCTGATCAATTGTGGATCATAACTTTTCCAGCTGCTTTTGGGAAGGTCAAAAAGCCGTTTTCGCTCGTTATAGCTGACTTCTAAATCTGGAGAAGGATCAATAAAAATATCCCGGTGATCAAAAGCCGCCACGAGCTTTAAGTTTTTGCTCAGCAGCATGCCATTGCCAAATACATCCCCTGACATATCCCCAACCCCAACTGCCGTGAAAAGATCATTTTCGATATTCATTTTTAAATTATCAAAATGATGTTTAACAGATTCCCAAGCACCTTTTGATGTAATGCCCAACTTTTTATGGTCATATCCTTGAGATCCCCCTGATGCGAAAGCATCTTGAAGCCAAAAGTTATATTCCGATGATAAAGCATTGGCAATATCTGAAAATGAGGCTGTTCCCTTATCCGCTGCCACGACCAAATATGGATCATCTTCATCATAACAAACAACATCCGCGGGCCTAACTATTTTCTCGCCCACGATGTTATCTGTCAGATCTAAAAGACCGCATATCAATATTTTATATGCAGCGATACCCTCTTCTAATGTGGAGGGAGTACCCGCTGATGTTTTAACGAAAAATCCACCTTTAGATCCAGTGGGAACAATGATTGTATTTTTAACTTGCTGGGCTTTGACTAACCCCAAAACTTCCATGCGATAATCAACACGGCGATCCGACCAGCGAATTCCTCCTCTTGAAATTTTACCAAACCGCATGTGGATGCCTTCCATCTTCAATGAATAGACAAAAATCTCTCTCCAGGGCCTTGGCAAAGGAAGCCCTAAAACTTTTAAACTGTCGAATTTGAAAGAAACATAATTCTTCTGGCAGGAGTTTTGATAATAATTGGTTCGCAGCGTTGATTCCAAAAGATTAATGAGTAAAGTCAAAACCTTATCTTCTTCAGCAGATGTGATGTTTTTGAGGAACCTGTTGAGATAAAAAAACTTCTCTTCAAGCTGGCGATTCGAGAATTCTGGGGAAAATTTCTCATGAAAAAAATCAAGAAATAGCTTTGTAAAGTCTGGATATTTGACCAGAATTTCTTCAACAAATGCCGCAGAAAAAATGGGTTGTATTTGTTTGATATATCTTGAATACGCTCTTAAAATTAAAGTCTGACGCGGCAATATTCCTGCGCTCAACAGAAGCTCATTCAAACGGTCATTTTTAACTTCTCCTTTTAACGCCAAAGAGATCATTTCAATCACATGCCTGCCAATATCAGCGTTTAAAACAACTTTTGGGGGCAGCCTCAAGTAAAAAAGATGCAAGTAGTAAATAGATTCTTTAAAAACAATTTTTTCAGAAAATTCTAAAGCAATATAAAGACCCATTTTATCCAAAATAGGAAAAATCTCACTCAAATTTAATGGGGCATTCTCATTAAAAAGCTTTAAAACCACTTGCCCATCATGATCTATAAAATCTCCCTTAAAATCTTCCGTTCCAAGTAAGAGATTAAAATCTTTCACCCCCTCTTCAGGAGAAAATTTTTCTTGATAAGAAGAACTGAATTGAATATTAGCATCATATCCCAAAGCTTGAAAAAACTGTTCTTCCCAGGTTTGGATAAGCTGGAATATCTTTTCTTCTATTCCTTTGTCATCAAAGCAATATGGTTTTCCTGGGATGATTTCAATGAGAATTTGCAACCGCACATAAAATAAATCGCCCATTTGCACATGACTCGACAGACAAGATCCATGAATCTCTTCTTCTAAAAGCTTTTCTATATCTTTTTGCATTTTAGAAGAATATCGATCCGCGCGAATATAAATCAAAACCGTTAGAATTCTTCCCAAAGGATCTTGCCTTAAAAACGCAGAAACATTTTTACTTTTTTGAAGCTGCAACAACCCCATGCTCAAACCAAAGAGTTCTTTTTCTGACATTTGAAATAAATCATCTCTAGGGAGAGATTCAAAAATACGAATTAATTCTTTGCTATCATGCCAATGGGGTTCAAAACCTGACTGATCAAGAACATGTTGACATTTTTCTCTCACCAAGGGGATGCTCAGTGCCGCTTGTGCATGGGCATGAACTGTAAAAAGACCAAATAAAATAATATACCGATCTTTTGATGGACGCAGGATAATCACATCGATCGGAAGTCTTGCATAAATTGTGGATTTTTCAGGAATCTTAAAAAGAGTGATCGGGGAAGTTGAAACTTGAATTAAAGACGTGATCAAGTTTTCAATATCTTGATGCAAATGAACAAGTTTTGAAAATCCTAAACGAGACGTAATGTTTCCATCCGTTGATTCACAAGCCCCTAGAAAAACAAAATATCTTTCTTCGGCCCATTTTAAAAATAATTGCACCTCTGAAGGACTCTGATCAAGAACATGCGTTAAAAGCTTCATCGATGACCAATCATCAACGACTTGAACCAAATCTTGAAACATTTGACCAAGAGAATTTTGGAGTTCTTGAATTTGTGGCTGCGATAAAACAGATTTAATCGAAATATAGACAAAGGATTCGTGCTTTTTATCTTTATCATAGGAGAAAATATTTAAAAGTTTACCAGAATGGTCACGCTCTAAGGTCAAAATAGGATGAATAATAAAATCAAGTTCATATCCTAAATCATAAAACAAACTTGTAATAGAGTTTACGATAAATGGGCGGTCATCATTGATGATATAGAGTTCTGTGCTATTGTCGGTTGGAATAATTCTAATGTTCTCTTTTTGAGAAAGAAACTTCCAGCTTTTATTTAAAAGATTTTCTAAATCAGAAAACTCAAACTTTAAAAGATCATCATCTGATATATGGGCCAAAAATTGGTGATAAAACTTTAGTTCTTGGTCCGTACAAGACTTTGTCAGCTGTAAAAGAATGTGTTCTTTAGAAATATAACTACTAGACAACATAGGAATTCTCCTGAAAGACTATATCTGGAGCGGGCGAAGGGATTCGAACCCTCGACCCCAACCTTGGCAAGGTTGTGCTCTACCCCTGAGCTAC
>CAIYWZ010000179.1 GCA_903930075.1 uncultured Alphaproteobacteria bacterium
CTCTTTATAACTATTTTGACCTCTTTTTTTAAGAAACCGAAACGATTCACCAAATAATTGCCGCGCCGACTGAATCCAAAAAGACTCCATGGATTTACTATCCGGAATCATCGCTTCCGCAATTTCATCAATCACATAATCGGCCTTCGCTTCGTCCCACATATTCCACTTTGCCGACCGTATATCCAGCGGATTCAAATACACATCCCTGCCCTCATCAAAAAAGCGTGAAAAAATCCCCCCTGTTGTATCAACCACGATCGCTTGATCGCCCTGATCGCGGATTTGTTGCAACAACTGATGAATCATGTTGGATTTACCGGCGCCGGTTGTGCCCGTTACCATCATGTGCTGAAACTCGGCATCTTTAGGGATAGGAACACCCGCAATCGTATAAGGTGATGCACCATTTTTAAGCACCTGTTTTTTCAAAAGTTTGGGCGTCACGCATTCAAAACCAGAAATTATTTTTGTCGCTTTCTTTTTGCGCCCCATCTTGACCCAAAACATCGAAATCAAACAAATGCCAACAAGTGTTATCAGCACACTGTAAAATACTTCCTTCAACACATTAAGACCTATGTTGCGCGCCAGTGTTTGGTAAAAATCACTCTTATTCAAATGAAAATCCGTCACGGTATGCGTCACACCTTTGCCGTCCACAAGCCACGATTCGTCGAAAAAACCTTTGGGCAGCATCGCTAAATGTTCGACGCGAAGCCAGGCTTTGAAACAACAGATCAGCAGCCAAAAATCTTGCCAACAATGGTACGACCAGATGAAGAGCCCAAAGGTAATGACAAACAGGGCCAGCCCCCCTTTGAGGGTTGAGCCGATCACCTGACGAATCATGTGGAATTTATGCAGCTGGGTTTGCCCGCCTTGGGTAAAGGTATCGGAAAAAGTAGCCATTAGTTTTGCTCCTGCTTAATCGTATGTTCGTTTAAAAAAATATACGTATATAAATTTTGAGATTATTTCAAATTTCCATTTCCACCTGGAAGTGTTTTAATTAATTGATCTATCGTTTTATATAATTCTGCTCCTAAAGGCTCAATTTGTTCCTTTTTAAAGTGGGTAACATGAGAAAAGTTTGGATCTTCACAAAGCCTTTCTAGTTCATATTTTATATCCACAATAATACTTAAACCCTTGCTATCAAATCGGTGAGTCAAACTATTAAAATAGTGAAAACGAACATTGTCTGTTATTGCTTTCATTTTTTCATCGTAAGAAAGTTTTGTATCCATGTAACAAACATAGAAAGATCTGATAAGGTCAAATTCATGTATGCTCTTAATGAGAAATGCCAATGATTTCATGCGTTTACGCATAGCATCGCCTTCTCCAATTGTGTAAGGCACATAGGCATTATAAATTTTATGAATCAATGATTCTAATTTTTCACACATCATTGTTAGTTTATTCACAGCGCTTTGAACATCCGATCGTTTTGGAAATTCAACGGATGCAAGGTCAACCTTCTTTTTCACATCATTCTGCATTGCTTCTAAACGCATACTTGTGCAGACAAAGCTTATAAACAACAATCCTATAAATATATTTTTATATTTACCTAAAAAGTTTCTTTTATTCATTTTTAAATCTCCTGTTTTTGTGGTATAATTAATTATTGAATAAGTTAAAGTTAATGCTATGAATCCAGATCAATCCGAAGAACAAACAAGTAAGTATCCTAAATTGCATATTATTCAAAAAATAACTTATGTTGTGATCTGGCCGCTTGGCATATTTTATCTCATTTATTGCTTTCTTTTGTTTCTGGGTGTAAAACCAACAAAAAACAATCAAAAATATCGATATTATCAGGAATCTGGGGATCATATTTATTCGTACACATATAAATTTAATCCAACAAATCCATTTGCTTTTTCGTCTGGGTCCTGTTTTTCGAGATCAACACATCGCTCTTAACCTTTCGTTTTTAACAACAAATCATTGCGCTTGACATTTAAATCAACAGGCTCTGATTCACTATGATTAATGACTTTTTTAACGTGCACAATTTTTTGATCTTGCTCTGGCATTTGAACACTTTCATTCTTCTGTGAGATGTCCTGAACAGGTCCAGACGGCGCCATCATCGACGTAAGTCCAAACATCATTGGATTAGCTGTAATCAACAC
>CAIYWZ010000180.1 GCA_903930075.1 uncultured Alphaproteobacteria bacterium
ACTCACCGTAGACCTTTCCGCAGCTTCTCTTGCCACAGTACCCCAAGTCGCTTGCTGTGGTGCAGCGAGCCTGACGTTGTTCCCAAAGGTCCCCTGAGCGCCAGAATAGGATTCCGCTTTGCCAAACAGGCTTGGCGTTGTCGAGGTTGAGACTTGAGCCGAAATACTGGGGCCAGTTTGGCTTACTTTGAGTGTTGACGTTACCTCCATTGCAGGCGCTGAACTTGTGACTTTTGCGTTGTTTGCAAACGACACTGCTTTGGGTTGAGCTGGCATATATGGCACATTTGATAAAACTTGCGTATGGGATATTTTTGATGCATTTGCTGCTGCATTTGCCGCGGCTTCGGCTTCAAAGAAGCTCATCGTCGCAGGGTTTGCAAACCGCCCCGTCCTTGCTACAGACGCCGCAGCCTTTGCGACATTTGTCACGGCCCCTGGCACAAACAACATGGCAACAGGTGCAATTTGTTCTCCGGCTGTTTTACTGCCCGTGGCCATTTCAATTCCCCCTGCAATACCGCTTTCCAGGCTATGCATCACATATCCTACGGCCTCAAAAGCACTTCCAATAACACCTGTACCTCTAATTATCGCTCCCGTTTGTGGATCAGTCACATATCCCATTCCTTGCGAGGCTTCCCTAAGCCCCTGAGGCGTGATTGAATCCGTCGTCATGGCGTAACGTCCCATTTGGACAACTCCATCTCCTGGGAACGGAATTCGGCTGGCTGCATTGACTACGCACTCTGGATCAAAGTGGCACTTTGATCCACTTGGATTATTGGAGACAGCTATGTCCAGATTCATTTTAAAGTACCCATATTCTAAAATTTCATTTAGAAAAATCTAGTGATGAAGAGACTCGTTTGATTAATTCAAATTTAGTCTAACTTCATTTTTTACCTTTCAGAAAGAGGCATTCCGTCATCATTGTCAAATAACATTTCTAAAAATTCATCAAAATTATTGGCTACAAAGAAAACATTCTTACTATTTGGGTCATCATAATAAAAATAGTAGTAGTAATAAACAATTTCTGGTTCATCAGGATTTTTACGATAATCAAAGCACACACGATTTCCACCTCCATCTTCAGCAAAGGGGATAACTCCTGACGGTATAATAAGGCCAGAGATATTCGCCATTGATGAGATAGATCTAATTTCTTTAGAGTCCATATATCCTAATTGACATGCAGATCCAATCAACTTACGACCATTATAATCACAAACGAAATCTGGCTTATTTGGCATCCCACCATCATATTTTCGCACAATTTCTTTGAAAGAGTTGGGAAATATGATCACCAACTTCTTTTCTGTTTGTTCAATATAGGTATCATCAGCCAAAGGTTTTCCATTAGTCCAAACTAAATTATTTTTCATTTTTCTACCTTTCAGAAAGAGGCACTCCGTCATCATTGTCAAATAACATTTCCAAAAATTCATCAAAATTATGAGCCACAAATAAAATATCTTTTCCTGCAGGATGTTCATGATAGTAGTAAACGATTTCCGGATTTTCCGGATTTTTACGATAATCGAAACATGTAGCATTTCCTCCTCCATCTTCAGCAAATGGGATAACCCCGGAAGGTAGTATTTCCCCAGAAATACTAGAAATATCAGATACAGAACCAATTTCTTCTGGATTCATATAACCTAAATGATAAAATGCTCCGATTATCTTATGACTCCTATAGTCTATACACACAAAAGCCGGTTTGTTAGGTATACCACCATCATATTTTCTTACAATTTCTTTGAAAGAGTTGGGAAATATGATTCCCAATTCCTTTTCTGTTTGTTCGATATAAGTATCGTCTGTTAATGGAGTTCCATTAGTCCAAATTAAATTATTTTTCATTTTTTTCCTCCCAAATCTACGTGAAGTCTGGAATCTCCCCCAACGTGCCCCGTCATTCCATGGACATCTCTTGAAATAAGCTGCATACGACCTGTATCTGCATGATGATGCCAAGTAAATTCCCATATTTAACCTTTCTGACTCAAAGTACTACTTTGAGCCAATAAAATTGGAATTATTCCTCTTCTCTTTCAATTATCATATCCATAAAATCATCAATACGAAATGCGCTACCAATATTTATTCCTCAGACCCATAAAGCATATTTATAAAATCATCAAAATTATCAGCTACATAGGAAATATCTTCATTTTCGGGGCTTTCATGTGACCAATAAATAATTGGCGGATTTGGATTATCTTTGCCTTTTCTATAATCAAAGCAAACAAAATCTCCACCTGGATCTTCCGCCACTGGAATAAGGCCATCTCCGATTTGCTCTTTGAATTTTTGAGTATGCCATAAAATACCAAGTTCACCTAATCCGGGAGCAAAACTTAATATGCTTCCTAAGCATCCTCTCCATTCATCACCACTAATAAACTCTTTAAACTTGAATAAAGATTTTTTAAATACAGCGCTATCTTTATAAAGAATTATTTCTTTAAAAGAGTTTGGGAAAGTTACCCCCAACTTTCCTTCAATTTTCTCCAATACATCGATACTTACTGGGTCTCTGCCTTCTAAAATTATATCCTTCAACATCATTATATCTCCTATCTATACCACATTGCAAATCCACCCACATGCCTGACGTCTTTATGTAGGTCATCGGGTATAAGCTGTAGCTTACGATTTCGATCATGATGCCAAGTGTATCCTGGAATTTTACCATTTGCGCCTCCTCCTTTAGCAATACTTTCCATTATCAAATCAACTTTACCTCTTATTTGATCCATCGTAAAATCCGCCCCTAGCTCTAAATTCATTCTTTTATATCTGCTTAACTCATTCTCAACAAATCGTTCATATCGAATAGCCCCCGATTCATAAACTGCTTTTAAATCAGCTGCGGCCGCTTCAAAATGAACAATGCGATCTTTGATAGCTGCCACATCCGGCTTTAGAATAGTTGAAAAAGCTGAATGCTCATCAAATATAGGAAGCCTATTCGCATCAAACCCAATCCCTGAAATACTTGCTGAAGGATTTTCCGCAAATCTCACATTTGGATCTTTCAGCATAGGAACAGTAGTACTCGTAACCGTTTTTCCTGGATTATTCTTTTTAAGAAGCTCAGCAAATTCATGTGGATTATAAAGCCCCTTGTTTGCAGCAGCAGCTTCCGCAGCTTCTTTTGCCACAGTACTCCGCAACGCAGCGTGCTCTGTAACACTTGAGGCTTTAGCCGAAATACTAGCTTCACTATGACTTATTTTGGTGACATTGTCAAGCGGATTATGCGGAATTTTCCCTGGATTTCCGCCTACTTTTAATGTCGGTGTTACCTCCATTGAAGACGCAGCCCTTACAAACGCCGCGTTATTTGACATCGGTCCATAGGATGTGGTGGATGTGGTATACCCAGCTCTACTCACCGTAGCCGATTCCGCAGCTTCTCTTGCCACAGTACTCCAAGTCGCTTGCTGTGTAGGAGCGGACCTG
>CAIYWZ010000181.1 GCA_903930075.1 uncultured Alphaproteobacteria bacterium
CACGAGGCTCTCAAGTCCCTGTTCTTCATATTTTTGGGCGCATGCGCAATAGAATACTGTATCAACTCCATCCCCTCAAGATACCTCGGGGTTTTCTGGTCGCCCAGCTGGTTTTGAAACCGGTAATGGCGCATAAATTCATGCGAGCCCTTCCAATGATCCAGAGATCCGGCCAAAATATTAATTCCCACCACCCGTTTCATGTTTTTCATCTTCTCCCCTTGGAAAAGCTGGCCGCCATAAAATGATGAAATATAGGCCAAAGCCCTTTTGTCAAAGGTGTTTTCGGGGTAGACTTGCATTTCAATCAGCGCATATTCGCCATTATCAAGTCTACAGGCAAAATCCATGAGCCCATTGTACTTTGGCCTGGAGAACGCCTTTTGCAAATCATCGAAATGCTCTCCCCCCAATGCGTCATTCTGCACTTGTGCAGAACCTCCATCGGGATAAAACAAGGGCTTTTGTTGCTGCACTTCTTACTTGCGACTTTTGAGGGAGGTCCTGCATGAAATACAGGATGACGTGGGGTTAAAAAACGACAACCGCAGATGTTCCTCGTTCAAAACCCGCTTAAAAAGCGGATCGTAGGTGGTCTTACCAAAAATCTGTCCTTCTAAGTCTATCATTTTGTGCGTCATTCTCTTAAAAACTGCTCCATGATTATATATATCATCATTCAGGAGATTTTGCAATTTAAAAATGGTTATTTTTTTGTGGTACCTGGGGAGTTACAAATTTTTTACCCCTCATCATACTCACTTTCACTCCCCACCCAAAAGAATCCTTATCTGCATTTTTAATTGTAAACGGCGGCGGAACGGCTTTTTTTGTGGGTCTTACTCGGGATAAAAAGATGGGTGGATATGGAAAAACAGATCCGGGGGGATAAAGGTTCCCGAATGTGTTTATATAGTTTTGTGTCATAGCGTTAACACCCTCGCCTTTAGCGATAATATTTTAGTATACTGCGTTGGCAACAGTATCAACTAAAAAATATCATAGTACCCCACACTTATTTAAAAACCTCAAAAATATAATTCTGAAAAAGTTTTAATTCTTGCTGGGTAACTATTCACCCCCCCACCGCAGTCATCTTCCAGAGCCCCGGTAACGGCTTGAGAGGGTATAGGTCCAGAAGTCATCGACTTTTCCAATGGAGCTGAGAATTTCCTCGAAATATTTTCGGTCGATCCCGTATTTGTGCAAAAGATCCCCGTGTTCATCTAAGGCCTGATCTATTTTTGCGATGAGTTCCTTACTCTTTGGAGAGATGGAAACGTAGTGAGTTCTTTGATCGTGCTGCGATTTTTCTTGGATGATATATTCATTTTCCACCATTTTTCGCACATTGTAGGAAATATTTGTTCCAAAATACGAGCTCCGCAGGGAAAGATCCCCCACCGGGATGCGATCATTGCCAAGATGCTGTAAAATAATATACTGGGCAGCTGTGAGATTATAAACGCCAATACGCTCAATCTCGAGCCTGATAATTTCCATAAACACAGAACTTATCCTCGAAAATACATCGTTGGCTTTAATTAATGTTGATTTCATATTTTTATCCATGACCATGACTCCCTTCAGCACTTCCTTGATAATATACATAAAATGGTAAATAAATCCTTTATTTCACAAACAAATTTGTATTAAATTTGTGAAAAATAGAAATGAATTATTTGACCTTGGGTGAGTTTAGTTTGGGGTATGTTCTTAAAATAATTTCAAGAGAGGAGGTTGAGGGTGCAGTTTCCTCGATTAAAAATGATCTGATTTTTTCTCATAAGTCTTCGTCACAGGAAATAAAATTGATATCAAGTTTGTTCATTAAAAATTCAACCATCAACTTTTGTTTTTTTTCCACAGCCGCATGCAACCCCGTTTTTCCATCATTTCTCATATCAAAGAGCATGAGCGGGTTTGTTTCAAGAAGATATTGCGCGGCTTCTATTGAACCGGTGGCACAGGCGCCGTGGAAAGCCGTTGAACCACAATTTGTTCTTTCATTCAAATCCACCTCAAGTTTTAGAAGTTCCTTGATAATCTTGACATTTCCACCCAAAGCTGCGCAATACAGGGGAGTGACGCCACCTTTGCCTCTGATGGATTTTTGCTCTGGAATTTTTGTCATGAGCACTCTAAAAAGATATAGATTTCCCCTGCGACAGGCCCAGTGAAGGGGCAGCATTCCATCTTCACCTGGAACATCCAAAGGGGGACGTTTTCTATAGATCAGATCAATGGCCTGGTTGGTTTGATCAGCTCGAATATACTCAAATAAAGTTTGAAGGTGAACTTGAGATGAATCCAAATCTTGAGGGTTTGCATGCTCCTGAATCTTGAAAGATATGGGTTCCTGTGATTGCTGAAGTAAACCCATTGCCCCACTCCCCATCAAAGGGGAAGATGCCAATAGGACGGATAGATAAAACGTTTTCAAATCAATTTTTTTCACACATATCTCCTTTGCTGTATATCTAAAAAAATAATGAATGTCTCTTATCACGGTCTTTTAGAAAATGCAATCCATAAATTTGACATGTAGATTTTTACAAAAATGAAGAATCTCTTGCGACTTCAATGTTGTTCTTCTCTTAACAATTCTCCCATTTTTTCCCATAAGATTTTATCCACAACACTCAAACGAATAACATCTATATGAAGACGTTTGATGAGAAATTCAATCATCAATTTTTGCTTATTCTCCACGGCAGCATGCAAAGGCGTTTTTCCATCCTTTCTTTTTTCAACCAGCATCGAAGGGTTTTTTTCCAGAAGGAATTCGGCCGCCCCAATTTTTCCCGCCACACAGACCCCGTGGAACACCGTTGAACCACTGCCTATTTGTTCATCCAACCCAACCCCAAGATCTAAAAGGGTTTGTATAATTTTTGTGTTGCCACCCAAAGCTGCGCAATATAGGGGTGTCACGCCTCCCTTACCTCTGATGGATTTTTGATCTGGTTTTTTTGTGATTAAAACCATGAACATATACAGATCTCCTTTGCGACAGGCCCAATGAATGGGAAACATTCCATCTTCCCCTGGAACATCCAAAGGCGCAAGATTTTGGTAAATAAGATCAATGGCTTCGTTGGTTTTACGACTTCGAATATACTTCAATAAAGTTTGAAGGTGAACGTGCTCTGCCTCCAAATCTTGAGGGTTTGTGATTTGCTGAATCTCTTCAGACACGGGTTCCTGAGGTCGCCGAGGTAGGTCAATTTCCTCACTCCCCATCAAGGGGGAAGATAACAACATAATGGCTAAACATAGGTTTTTCAAATAAATTTTTCTCAACAACTGCCAAACTCCTCATATCTTGAAATAATTTATTGTTACTATCATATTTTTTTCAGTCATACAACCAAAAATAGATGAAGATCATCTCATCGCTGAGCATGTGTTTGAGAAATAAAAACCCGTAATGTATGAAACCATCCAAAATTCCCAGAAAACATAAAATTTTGCGAAAAAACTTTTACACTCAAGACGCAGCCAAAATGTAAGGCGATTCTTTGAGCGTTCATTCTCTCATTCACAATGGCCGTTTCTTGTGGTATGAGAGATGTGCTCGTGTGATAATCTGGGTAAGATGCGCGCGAAACGACTATTTCACGGTGTGTTTCCCCAAAAGGAATTGGAGATTTTTTATTTTGCAAAAACTCCTTTGTGGCCCCTTGATCATGGGGGCATGCCAAATCTAAAGCTGTTCTTCCATCATTCATTTCCTCATCCAAATGCGCCCCAAGGTCTAAAAGGGATTGTATAATTGAAATACTGCCCGCCATAGATGCGCAGTGAAGAGGTGTGGCCCCTTCTTGATCTGGGGTTGATCTTTGACTAGGGTTTTTGGTGATCAAAACAATAAAAAGACGCTGATTCCCCATAAGACACGCCCAGTGGAGAGGAAACTTTCCATCTTCATCTGGAACATCCAAAGGGGTAAAGTTTTGATGGATCAAGCGAATCGCCTCATCCGTTCTGTGATTTTGAATGTGATGGATCAATGTTGGCAGATGCGACTGATAAAGAATCAAATCTTGACATGATTCTGGTTCTTGCGGGGGCAATGATGACGTTAAAGAAAGACGATTCCCTATACAATCGTCTATTTCTTCACAGAGCGATTCACAGGGCAATTCACTGGCCGATAAAGGCATCAAGAAGAGCATAGATAGGAACAGTATTTTCAAATATATATTTTTCATGGCGTTTAGACTCCTTTTCTCATATAATAGATGATCTCTCATGAACCATCCTTTAAGGAATATATAAGGATAAATCATTAAAATATCAAGAGAAAAATAAAAATGTTTTTACGCATAAACCACATTGACGGATAGACCCGTGATGATATAGATTGTTTCTACAATCACATAAAGTTACAATGAAATGTATGATAAACTCTCTCAGCTATTAAGATCTGGAAAAATTCTTTCTCAAGTGGGATTTGAGGGAGCAAAATTTGCGGTGAACCGTGGCCTTGGCCGGGAAGACTCCCATGTGTTTTTTCAAAATATAAAGACAATCCTTGGGAACTCTAAGGGGCCGATTATGAAAATTGCCCAAATTTTAGGCACCATCCCCGATCTTTTGCCCGAAGAGGATGCCAAAATATTACGGGAATTGCAGGTATCCGCTCCTCCCATGGGGGGGCTTTTTGTCAAAAGGCGCATGAAAGGTGAATTGGGGGAAGACTGGAGTTCAAAATTTCAATCCTTTGATCAAACCCCCATTTTTGCGGCCTCTTTGGGCCAGGTGCATCAAGCCAAAACACTCGAAGGCATCGATGTTGCCTGCAAACTCCAATACCCCGATATGCAAAACGCCATCGAATCCGATTTAGGGCAGCTCAAGCTGCTTTTCAAAGGATTTCACTTTTTCCACTCTTCATTAGATACCTCAACGATTGTCGAAGAAATCACCCAGCGTCTGCGTGAGGAAGTCGATTATCTCTTTGAAGCCAAAACCTTAGGGACGTTTGGGGAAATTTTCAAAGATTTTCCCCATATCCACATCCCCAAAGCAATTCCGGATCTTACCACCCCAAGGCTGTTGACCATGACATGGCTCGAGGGGAAATCGATTTTGTGGGCCGAGCAACAACCCCTTGAATTCAAAGAAAAAATCGTTGACCACCTTTTCCACGCCTGGTATTACCCCTTTTACGCAAAAGGCCTCATCCACGCCGACCCCCATTTTGGAAACTATGCGTTCATGGAAAATGGGGATTTGTGTATTTTTGACTTTGGCTGCACACGACAATTTGAAACAGAATTTATAGAAAGCGTTTTGCTCTTATTTGAAGGTCTGATCAAAAAAGACGATAAAATCTGTCTAGAAGCCTATGAACGCTGGGGATTTGAAGGGATCACGTTAGAGGCCGTCCCCACACTCAACCTCTGGGCAAACCTCATGTACGGCCCCCTTTTAGAAGACCGGGTGCGCCCTTTACAGGAAAACCATTCAGGCGTCCAAGGTCGCGATACCCTGTTTAAAGTATTAGACGAAATCAACAACGCGGGAAATTTAAAAATCCCAAAAGAATTCATCTTCCTCGACCGCGCCACCGTGGGGATCGGATCTGCCCTCTTGCGTCTAAAAGTGGAGAAAAACTGGCATCAGTCTTTCCTCCAACTTTTGTCTCAAACCGGCTGGAAGATTAATATTTAATTCAATAACAGGAGAAGCGCTTTTTCTCCCCTTGCATCCCAATCCTTATATGAAAGACGAAGCACTCGGTATCCAAACTGTTTCAAAAGCCTTGTTTGAAAAGCAGTTGATCCGTTGGGTGATCCATCACTCAAAAAATGCGTCGGTCCATCGAATTGGAGGATGGTACGTGTGCCTGCGTTATAAAAATCAACAACCGCGCCAATCTCTGGAATAAACCTAGATGCTTCAAATTTAGCGTTTAATTTTGTTAAACCTTTCCCAACAGCTTTTTCACTTGCGGAGGTTTGGTTATGCGTTGTTACATAAGATTGAAATTCTTCCATCCACCTTGCTAAAATTTCTTTGGTTAAAAACGATGGTTTTCCAGACATTTCTTGGAACTTAGAAAATAGAAAAAGTTGATGTTTCTCTTCTCGCAAAAAACTGTCTTTTTTACTTAAGATAGCATTTTTGATTTCATGAATCCAATCTTCTTGAACATCAATACCCAACTGACCTAAGGCATACACCGTGTTGCTCAATTCTTGAGAATTAAACTGTCCCAGTTTCCCTTGACTCACTTCAAAAAAAGCATCCATCCACTCTCTTGAAGGCGGAGTACCCAACTGACCTAAGGCATACACCGTGTTGCTCAAATTTTGAGGCTTAAACTCTGCGAGTTTCCCTTGACTCACTGCAAAAAAAGCATCCATCCACTCTCTTGAATGCGGCGTACCCAACTGGACTAAGGCATACACCGTGTAGCTCAAATATTGAGAATTAA
>CAIYWZ010000182.1 GCA_903930075.1 uncultured Alphaproteobacteria bacterium
GAGCGTCAATGGAAGGGTGATAAAACTTATCTCGTCCATCTCGTTGAACCGAAACAAGTTTTTTTTCAACAAGACTTGTCATTATACGCCCCACATATTGAGAACTTTTATCAACAACATGTGCTAATTGAGATGCCGTCATAGGAACATTATTTACTAAATAACTTAAGATGTTTTCTTCATTAACAGTAATATCAGCTCGTTTTACACGATCACGTCCCAGTGCAACAAGCATTGGTTTAGCGAGATCAAGTGTAATCTTGTCGGTTAAATCACCAACATGTAGACGATTCAATAGACGTGAGACTAAGCCAAACACATAACGGAGGCGTCCATGTGTAATCGTGTAAAGATAAGTGAAAACGTCGTTATCAATTGGTAGTTCAACTTTAGGAGATTCTCTAAAAAAATCGACGCGACGTGCAATCATTTCTGGCAGATCGTCAATTGCCATTGGATTTAAAGTGACTTCATATGAAATGATATCATCTAAACGATCGACGTGTTGCGCTATAAATTTTCTTAGTCCTTTATCTCCCACGAAAATCCAATTACTTCCCTCAATTTGCGTATAATCACGCAAAGCATTTAAGATATATTTCATATCCGATTCTGTATGAATCTCTCCAATATCCAGATTATTAAGCTGGAAAAGAGCGCCGTGTGTGTATCCCGCTTTTTGCACAAGACGAATGAGATCTTCAAGATGATGCCCAAGTGTTGAAGATGAAACGATAACCGGCTGAGTTATACTTTCTTGTTTTCCATAATTTGCACCAAATCCGAAGGCATCAATACCGAATGAACGATACGTTTCTGCTATACGCGACGAAAGTGCTTTTGCTTCGATAAAACCTGCATCTGACACAAGACCTTCATTCGCATCTATGAGCTCTATACCACGTATAAAATTACTAATAATGGCAGCCAACAATGTCTCTAAACGCCAGCCTTGTTCAACTTTTATTTCAATACGAGGCGTAAAATAAAGTTTTTGTGCCTCAGCTGTAAAGCGTAAATAATTAGCAAATGATGTTGTGCCAACACCGCGTGCACCTTCAATGACAAGACGAACATTACGTCCAGAAAGAACACGTTGACACAAAATAATTTCTTCTTTATGTCCTGTAAAAAGAGAAAGAGTAGAACGTGTAATGGGCGATGTTTGTAAGGGATCATCTTTAAAGCCGAATGTTTGCCAATCCATGGTTAGTGCCTTTTTTTGAATATGAAACCATTATAACACAAAAAGGTTTCATATTCAAAAAATAGTGTATATATCAAAAATAGGGTTTATTTTTTGAAGTTTGGCACACAGCTTGTCATTGTTTCATAAAGCTTGTAAATTTGATTACAAGATATATTTTTACCATAGGGTTTTGCGACATATCGCCAATAAAGTTTCGTTCGGTAGTTTTTTAATTTTTTTATTATTTACTTTGTAAAAAAATAAGATTAAGAATTCCATACATAAAATTTATTTGTCTTTTTTAATTTTGGCACAAGAGATTAAGCCTCATTGTTAACGTTTAATCCAACAAAAGTTATAAAGTATTTTTTACTAATATCTCTAAAAGTATTTTGATTTGGAAAAGTATCTTCTAAAGAAGCAAAAAAATTATGATCAATTGTTTTTTTATTATCAACATTTCTTAGTTCACCACTATGTGGAGTGTGCCATGTAAATATAACATGAAAAATAGGAGGATCACTTTGAGTATAACCAAAAGCGCAAACAATAGATTCATATAACCAATTATACATTGACCCCGTTATTTGCAATCGACAATTATCACAGCAATTATGGGTAGAATGTAAGTGAAGCGTGACTGATGCAGGAATAAAACCAATTTGTTCGTGATGTAATGAATTTGGTCTTATATAATCTTTTAAAAATGAAAAAAGACGTGGTTCACTGTGCCAGATAAGTAAATTTAGAGGAGCAATAGCATCATAATAAGCCTGGGTTGTTTTTTTTACTTTGTTGAAGAGATCATCAACTTTTTTCTTCTGCTTATCAAGTTGATCTTTATTCCCTGAAATAAGAAGACTTAATAATTTTTCATTTTCGTTTGTAGAATTGTTGATCGACTCTTGCATGGCTCTTTTTGCCTCAAGCACTTCTAACATACATCTTCTCTTTTCTTTTATAATTTTTTGACTTTCAGGTACTATTGGAAAATTATGAGATGTCCTTTCAATAACCAAATTTATATCTATAGGATCTCTTTGAAAATGAATATGACCATCAAAAGATTTTATTATTACATCTCTTTTTGCCGCACTATCGAAAACAATTGATTGAGTTAATGAAGCTAGCGAATTGAGAGAAATTTCTGCATATTGCTTTTCATCATCTTTGGAAAAAA
>CAIYWZ010000183.1 GCA_903930075.1 uncultured Alphaproteobacteria bacterium
GGAGTACTTGGATGAATCTAATGAAGGGTTATCACTGATTAATTTTATGAAAGACAATCATAAAAGCTGGCTTTTTTTGAGTTGTGAAACAGATCAACGTGCTTTTTTAAGGCCTATATTTTCGTTATGGTTATCATTGATTATTAAAGGGACGATGAAACGTTTTGAAAATAATGGATCGAGAACCTGGATTATAATTGATGAATTGGCATCACTCAATCGTTTGCCTGCTTTAATGACCGGTCTTTCGGAAATCCGTAAATACGGAGGGTGCTTTGTGTTGGGTTTTCAAGATATTAGTCAAGTTGAAAAGATTTATGGGAACTTGGATGCAAAAACCTTATCGAATTTAACGGGAACGAAAGTACTATTTAGAGCTGTTGATACGGAAGTTGCCATTCGTGTTGCACGGTATATGGGCGAGCAAGAAAAAGAAGTATCATCCGAAAGTATATCGTTCGGCGCGCATCAAATGCGTGATGGGGTTAATTTAAGCAATCACGTTCAAACTAAACCTGTGGTATCTGTTAGCCAGGTTATGCAGCTTCAAAATTTAGAGGCGTATTTGAAGTATCCTGGACTTTTTCCTGTGTCAAAAGTATCATTTAATTATCTTAAGTGCTCTATACAAAATCTGGCTTTTATCGCAAAGCCTTTGAAAGAGAAGGAGGAAGAGGGTCCTGAAGTTACCTCCCAAATTATCGAAGAAAAATCAAAAATAATAAATACCGCGCAAATAATAAATTTAAAATTTAATAAAAATGAGAATGATGGGGAAAATGAAGACGAAATTATTTCAAAGCATGTAGGGAGCGATGTGGATTTATCTGCCGTTGTTGAGGTTGAAAACAAAAATTCAGATGAATTAGTTATTGAAGATGGAAATGTCGAAATATTTTTATAAACATAAATACAAGACAGATTCGAAGACTATTCTTTTGAAAAATATCATGGGTTGACTTTAACGTGTGCTAAATAAATCTTTTAAAGTAACAAACCTACTGAAAATATTTTTTGTTAAATCACTTTTGGATACGTCATTCGCTGTAATAAGCGTCCAAAATAGTTGTTTTTTTGATCGAGATTGCTTTTTATAAACATTTTCTTTCGTCATGATTATTTTTGCGTATTCTTTTGTGAGTACAAACGGTTTTTCAGTATATTTAATTTCACATAAATTGACGCAATTATCGTCTCGATCAAATACAAGATCTATCTGTGCACCTTGGTCATCAGTATTATTTTTTTCAGATCGATATTGCCAGTCACTACAAAGACTTGGTATGTGATCTATACCAAGCGCCTTTTTTATAAGGTCGATATGTTTAAAACAGATCGATTCAAAAGCGTGGCCTGCCCAAGAATACCAAGATCCTTTTTTTATGATTGAGTCCCAATAATGTTCTGTAAGGTTTGTGCCAACTGTGTTTTTTATAATAGGTTCAATCCATGTAAGGTAAAACAACGTATACTCATCTATGATTTTATAGTGAACGCCTCTGCGTGTGTGTCCCACAGGTAAAAAAGTTCGAATAAACCCAGCATCTTCAAGACTCCTCAAACGTATATTTAAGTAGCCACCATCAGGTATTTTAGTAATATTAATCAGTTCGGATCGGCTTAAACCTGTAGCCTTACGAGCAAGTGATCTAATAATCGTGATGTAGGTTTCAGGATCTTCATATAATGAATGAAAAAGAATTTTAAATTCACTGAACAATAAACCGTCGCTATGAAAACAGATATTATTAATATTTTGATGTGCGGATAGTCCTTTTTTAATAGACTTGAGATAATGAGGTATGCCACCAATCGCCATGTATAAGTGAAGAATATGCTGCTGTGTTAATTGAATGCCCCGATATCTTAGGTATTGTTCTGTTTCTGTGAGTGAAAAGGGTTGAAGTGCAATTTTTGCTGTAATTCGATTATGCAGACCACCTTTTGCATAAATAATATTTTCAATCATCCAGGATGCGGCTGATCCACATACAATCAGTATAAGTTTTTTCCGATATGACCAGTTTGTGTTCCAATAATATTCAAGTGCTTTTAAAAATCCTGATTTTGCAGAGGCCAACCAGGGTAATTCATCAAAAAAAAGTGTGATTCTTTTGTTTTTAGGTGTTTTATCCATAGCCGTCGTTAATAGTTTGAGAGCATCCATCCAATTTAAAGGTACGGCTAAAGGCGCATCTTGGTAAAAAGAATGTGATATTGCTTGCGCGAAGATCGCTAATTGTTCAGAAATGGATCCATTATTAATACCCGTTTGTTCAAATAAAATCGTTTTTTTATTACTAAAGAACTGTTTGATCAAATATGTTTTGCCAACACGTCTTCGGCCATAAACGACAATAAACTCTGAGTTTCCCTCGGAAATCTTATCTTCTAGAAGCTTGATTTCTTTTTGTCTGCCGATAATCTGTTCCATTTAACTATGTCTGTTCCGCTGTATTTATCTAGATTATAAACAGCGGAACAGACGTGATCAATGGTTTTCTTCTCAAATCACAAACCTCGCTCAAATCCACGATCCTGTTGCAAGGCTCTTTGCTGTTCCAAGTGAAGAGCTTTGTCTTTGCCAAGTTGAACAGTTTTTAACATGAGGGTATCATGCTGTTTTTGTTGTTCAATGGCGTGTTGAACATGGGTCTGGATCAATGGTTGTTTATTTTTGATATGCCTGTCAATTACGGCATTGATCACAGCAACCATACTTCTATGCCGTGTTTCATCGTTGGGAATGTGTTCCAAACCATTTATAAACCTATTCATTATATCCGGCGGCAAAACTTTTCCAGTAACGGCATGACAACGATACGCTGTTCGAATAAGCTCTTCTTGGGCAATTGTGTTTAAATGCATAATCTCTGGAGCTTTCACGGCAAGCTGTGCTTGAATATGGCGTTCAATTTCATTTTGATGTTTTTCTGCATCCAATAAGCGATCGGTTTCGTTTCTATATTTTTCGCCGCGCATTTTTGATCGTGCTGCAATGGCGCCAACGTTAAGGGCTTTTTTGAGAGGTTTAGGCTCTTCTTTAAACGTATCAAGCATTGCTTTTGACCAAGCTGTATAAATACCCGTGAGTGCTGCTTGCTTCTGCAGTTTTTCGGAATCGAAGGGAATACCGAGTAGCGCGTGCCAGCTTTGCAATTCACGGAACGTTTCATTTGCTATATGAAGTGTTAAGGGTTCTTTTTCAAGAGATAGAGAAAACGACAACCCATTATTATTTGCACATTCTCTGATCTCGTGATACGTAAACGTCTTTAAATACCGCGGTGACCGTTGCTCTCCAATCATTTGACTGAATTGCGGGTAGGTTGAGGCTTTTTCCAATAACGCATCAATTTTCACATCTCCTGGAACAGCATCGGCCAAATCCCATTTGTGGGGCAGGGTAGCGGGCAAATCAACACAGCGAATTTTATGGTTACCATGCTCTTCCAGTATCTGACCTATCTTAAGCGCTGCATTCACACCCGCTTTATCATGATCCGGCCAGATGGTAACGACTCGATCCTTCAACACCGACCAATCGGATTTTTGCACAGCTCCACAGCCGCCGCTCCAGGTCACAACGGCATGATCCGGGAAGCGTGTGCGGGCAGCTTCACAGGTCTTTTCGCCCTCAACAATCAAAACCGGTGCTGTTGGTTTTTGTTTCAACTGCTCCAACCCATACAGCGGACGATCGTTGCCAAATCCCTTCCAGCGCCATTGTTGTTCACCCTTATCATTTTGACAATAGGTGAGGGTAGGGGTGATTTTAGTGCCTTTTTTGTCTTCGAGACGTACCACATACCCAAGCACCTGTTCATCCGCATCCTTATAGGCAAAGCGAGCAACTTCTGTGCGACCCTTCATCATTGACCGTATCTGCGACGTATTCCGTAAATCTGGGTATGCCTCAGGTGCTGGATAGATCGGCGTCCAGGTTTGTTCATTTACCTTTGATTCATTGATTGGTTCAAGCTTCAAAGGTGCCCGACCTGCCTTTTGCGCGTTTAAACTCTGACCGAGCTCTTTCTCACCCGTCTTCAGCCCATAGCCAAGGAAGCTTACGCCCCATTTAAAGGCATCGATGTGATTCACCCCTAGCTGATCTTCAATCAGCTTCATCACATTCCCTGTAACCCCTGATTCGAAATTACTATAGAGGCCTTTTTTCTGACCATGCACATGAATCGAAATCGATCCCTTGCTGCCATAACGCCATTCACGATGGGTTTTCTGTTTCGGCTGCCCTAAGAAATGAATGGCAATATCGGCAACGCTTTGGGTGAGCAGTTGTTTGATCTCAACCGCTGTTTTTTCAAAGACGGGTTTTTGATACGTTTTTTGGGTTGGTGTCTCTATTTGTGGATTGCTCGATTTGAACACCTGATCGCCTTGGTGGATGTCGTGCGGTAGCGCAAAAAGATGCTTAATTTCATCCACGGTTTTTTTGGTATGTGGATTCATTGCCTTTGAGGAATGATTAAAGGTAAATTCTATATCATGATCATGTTCCAGACCTGGTTTCTGATTATGCCCTTGCTGCTTGGCTTCCATCTTTTCACGATACGCCACTTGGTTTTCCATGGTACGCCTGCTGATGAAATAC
>CAIYWZ010000184.1 GCA_903930075.1 uncultured Alphaproteobacteria bacterium
CCAGTCCTATCTCAAAATGACAGAAGCCTTGACCACGGGGGATGTGGGGACGTTTGAGAATGAAATATCCGGGTTTATCAAAATGACGGCGAGCCACTTTGATTTTGATAAAAACACGCCGGAAAAGGTCTTTCATGCGTTTATGATGGGCATTTTGATGGGCCTTCGTGATACATATCTGATTGATTCCAATAAAGAGGCAGGTCATGGCCGGGCGGATTTGCTGCTCATACCCAGAAAAGCAGGTCACCAGGGGATTATTTTGGAGTTTAAGGTCTCGAAGAAGAAGTCGGATCTGGAGAATGTTGCCCAGATTGCCCTCTCGCAGATCCAAACCCAGGACTACACGAGCAAATTCCCACAAGGAATGCCGATTTTATGCATCGGCATTTCGTTTTATAAGAAACACATGAAAGCTGTGTCTATCGTTTTGGAGTAGTTTATAAACCCCTCCTTTTATGACCTAAAGGGATGTTTCTCAAGGACTGTTTTTTCAAGATGTTTGGGGGAGATGTGGGTGTAGATTTGGGTGGTTCCGATGTCGCTGTGCCCGAGTAGTTTTTGTAAAACGGCCAGGTCCATGCCTTCTTCCAAAAGGTGGGTGGCAAAGCAATGGCGCAAAACGTGGGGGGAGAGTCTTTTGGGGTCGATGGTTGTTTTGGAGGCGAGTTCTTTGATGAGCTGAAAAATACGTTGCCGAGTCAGGGGCTTTAAAGGGGTTCTGGATGAGGGGAACAAAAATGCAGACGCAGGGCAGACTTGGATGAATTTTTGTGTCAGGGCGCTGATTTCTTGGGGCAGGGGGATGATCCTTGATTTCCCGCCTTTTCCGGTGATCGAGAGCATGCGGTCTTTTTCTTTAAATGCTGCGCGTTTGAGCGATAAAAGCTCACTGATGCGCAGGCCCGTTGCATAGAAAATCTCTAAAAAAGTTAACGTTCGAAGGCCTTGAAAACTCGTGTCCGCTGCCGCCACCGTTAAAAGCTCGTTGATTTCGCCAGGGGTTAAGATTTTGGGCAGGGCAGGGGAGATTTTGGGCGCTTTGAGCTCTTTGGTGAGGTCATAGCCTAGGATATCTTCTGTGAATAGAAATTTAAAAAACTGCTTGATGCTGGAGAGATGCCGGGCGATGCTCCTTGGGGAAAGGCCCTGGTCATGTAACTTTTGGATGTGCATTTTAATATCGTCAATGGAAAAATTCTCCACTGATTTTTTCAAAAGATCTTGAAGGTCATTTTGGTACGACAAACGCGTATTTTTAGAAAGGCCTTTTTCAACCTGGAGGTACTCTAAAAAAATTTCCAAATGTCCCATAATTTATCTTTCAACAACCCTTAAAAATGTTTATGATCATTCTTAAAATAACATAATTACGTAAAACGTGACACAAAAATGAAAAAAATTATTTTAACCGCGGGCGGCACAGGGGGGCATACCCTTCCAGCCCTTGTTTTTGCCAAAGAACTCATGGGAGAGTCCTTTGACGTTCACCTGGTCAGCGATGAAAGGGGGATGCGCAATATGCAGGTGCCAGAAGGTTTGCATTTACGTATTCTTGCCCTGAAGTTTTATCAAAAACGCGGAATTTTTTATAAAATCCTTGGGATGATAGAGCTTTTGATCCAGGCTTTTTTCATGATTTTTTATCTTTTGAAGCAAAAACCTCAAGCTGTGGTTGGATTTGGGGGCTTCCCATCCTTTCCCCTTTTGGCTGCTGCCTGGATTTTACGTATCCCCTATGCCCTGCACGAACAAAATGCGGTTTTTGGCCGGGTGAATCGTTTGTTTTTAAAGCATGCGGCCAAGATTTTCACATCCTTTCCAGGGACCAAAGGCATTCATGTGGGAAATCCGGTCAGAGACGCGTTTTTGGAAGAATACACTCAAGAGCCTTCCAAAAAACTCACCCTGCTGATTATGGGGGGAAGTCAGGGCGCATCGATTTTTGCCAAGGTGATCCCGGAGGCGATCGAGCTTCTGCCCAAAACATGGCAGTCAAAACTTGTCATTTATCAGCAAGCACGGCCCCAGGATAAGGAAGGGTTAATCCAAAAATACCAGGGGAAAAAGGCAACGGTTGAGACTTTTTTCTCAAATATCCCGGATATCATGAAAAAAGCAGACATCATTATTTCAAGGGCTGGCGCATCCACGATTGCCGAAATCATGGCATTGAATAAGAAAGCTTTACTTTTACCCTATCCTTTTGCTATGGATAATCATCAGCAACTCAACGCGGAAGAATTTGTGAAAATGGGGTATGGATGGATGGTTCTGGATAAAGATTTTACACCAGAGTTCCTCTGCAACTTTTTGAAAGAAAAAAAAGAGCTTCCAGAAACAAAACCCTTGCGCGCTGATCTTGCAAAAATAAAAAACGAATTATTACAACTTTTGGAGAAAAAAAATTGAATAGACTGATATTTTTAATTGCCTTTTGCGGCATAACTTTACCTGCCCATCTTTTTGGAGCCCAAAAGAGCGATGAAACGCCTTTGCCCATCATTTCTCAAGAAATTCCACTCAAAGAGGTCCCTGTAAAAGATGTCCCCTTAAAAGACGATGGCGTGGTTGTCCTTAAAAGCTGGGATAACGCCGGGGAGATTTTAAATCTGGCGGTTTCCATCGCAGCTCAAAGTGAGCCCACAACGCCCGAACATAAAAGTTATAATGATTTTATTCAAGGAAAATGGAAAAGACTCAAAGAACTGAGCCTGGATGGCGCGAAAGGTTTTGAGGAAAACGAGCTTGCGAACATTCCCAGTGGCGCGCAGGTGTTTTATCCCTTTGGCGGCCCAGATATGGTCTATCCGCTGGTCTTGTTTCCAAAGGCATCAAATTATATTCTCATCGGCCTTGAGCCCACAGGGACCATTGACGACACCCAAAAACCCATCAATTATTCCTATCTCAAGGGAATGATGACCAATATTTTTAATTCGGGATTCTTTGTCACCGATAAAATGAACCGTAACTTGAAAAATACTGGAACGCTTCCTGTTCTTTTGGGGCTGATTGTGAAAATGGAGTGCACGCCCACAAAGGTTGAGGAAATTGATCTCAGGGGCTTGAAAGGTATCCGTATTTGGTTTCACAATGCATATGGAGACGCACAAAATGTTGCCTATTACCAGGGAGATTTAACCAAAATTGACCCTGAAATTTTTGGAACATCGGAAATTGCTTTGATCAAATGCTGTTCATATTTTATGCATGGGCAAAATGTTCCCCGTTTAAAAAAATATCTTTTAAAGAAGGTTGATTATTTGATCCAAGATGATACGGGGATTCCTTTACGGGAAATTATCAAAACAAACCGCTCCAATACGTTTTACGGTATTTACACAAAACCCTATGGCAACGATTTCCCCTGGGCTGTGCAACCGGATTTGGCCGAGGTTTATGCCACCAAAAAAAATGTAAAAGAGCTTGGGTTCCGTGTGGGATATGGATTTGGACGGGCGCCTTCGAATTTGATGCTCTCCGTTTTGAATCATGAAGAAGAAGCCCAATGATTATTGTTTTAAGCATCGGAATTGTTATCCTTCTGATCTTAGCTTTTTTCTTTTCGGCCCTAGAAACGGCTTTACCTGCCTCTTCTAAGGCCAAAATACACCAAATATCAAAAACTGGGGACCCTCGGGCCAAAATTTTACAAAAACTCACCCATAACCTAGGCGGCGTGATCAGCGCGCTTTTGATGGGCAATACCATGGTTAATGTTTCCATCACGCTCCTTGGCGCCCACCTTTTCACTCCCCTTTTAGGGGAGATTTTGGCAGGGCTGATCATGTCCTTTATCATCATTCTTTTTGCAGAGGTCATTCCAAAAGTCTATGCCATTGCCTACGCGGAAGATGTTTCTTTGCGCTCGATTAAATTTATGACGCCCTTTCTTTCCGTGCTCATGCCCTTGGCTCTGCTCATGGAAAAATGCGCCAAAACAATTTTAAGAGTTTTTGGGATCAAAATTATCCATAACTCCCATGATAATACGGTTGAAGAGCTCAAAGGCGTGATTGATATGCACAATGGGCCTAAAAACAGTCACCAGGAGCGCGTGATGCTCAAAAGCATTTTGGACCTGAATCAGGTCAATGTGGACGAAATCATGATTCACAGAAAGCATGTGATGATGTTAGATGCCGCAGAACCTGTGGAGGCGATCATTCAAAAAATGCTCTCGAGCCCCTATACACGGGTGCCGGTGTGGTCTGGGGAAAAGGAAAATATTATCGGTGTTTTGCACTCGAAAACGTTTCTCAAAGAGCTGCGCAATCATCAGCATGTCATTGAAGGGGAAATCGAAAAGGGGAGGATCCTAGAGCTTTCCCAAACTCCCTGGTTTATTCCAGAATCCAAGAATCTTCTCGAACAACTTCAAGAATTCAGACTCCGCCGGGAACACTTTGCCATCGTTGTGGATGAATACGGCGCGTTCATGGGGATTGTAACCTTGGAAGATATTTTGGAAGAAATCGTGGGCGAAATCGTGGATGAATACGATATACCCGTTTCAGGGGTGGCCGAACAACCAGATGGCGCCTATTTGATCAATGGAGATGTGACCATCAGGGACTTGAACAGGCAATTTGACTGGTCCCTCAAAGACGAAGAAGCCGCAACCATCGCCGGCCTTGTGATCTGGGAAACCAGAAAACTCCCCGAAATTTCCCAGGTCTTTATGATTCAAGGATTTCGCATTGAGATTCTCAAAAAACACAGGAATCAAATCACTTTAGTCAAAGTCACCCCGCCGGGGTTATAGGGTTTGACGTTTTCAAACAAATGCTTATGTTCTGACTGAAAAACTTGACTTTTGTAAGGTTCATTTTTGCTTATTTTGCTCTGATTTACGATGATCCCAAGGTACATATTTGTCTGGATCCTCATATCCTGGAATTATTTCTTTGGGACCATTAAATTTTGTCGGCGTCGTTCCCTTATTTTTATCAGGTTGGTTTTGCGTCACCGGTTGTGCTGGCGTCGTTCCCTTATTTTTAGCAGTAACCTGCTTTTGTGGTACGGCTTTGCATGCGTTGCTATCAGCATTAAACAAAGTAACACACTTCTTATACTCTCCAATCAAGTAATTTAGATCTTCTTCTGGTATATCTTTTCCTTTATTAGCATACCCTGTCGCAGTATTAGAAATTGTTTTTGCTTTTTCCTGACAATTGGATATGTTGGTATTAGAATTAAGCTTCATTATTTTTTGGTTACAAAGTTCGCGTTGTGTATCTAGCTCGCTCATTTTTTGAATTTTTTCTTGATCTGATAATCTTGAGGGGGCATATCCCCATCCTGGAATTTTTATTAGCTCTTTTTGGGTTGGCGTTTTATCTGATGTATCCGACATTGAATCAAAGTAACTTTCTCTACGACCCAGGAGATTATTGAAGTTATTTTCTCCCTTAGGTGATGATGGTGGAGCGGAGGAACTGCTCCCAAAAACCTTATCACCCAAAGCTGTTATAGCTAAGCATATAACCCATAAATTTCTCATATCCGTTCTCCTTTTTATATTCACTATGATTATCATTATATATCAAAAAGATGACCAAATGGTTAACGCTTACAAAAAAATGATAAAAATCTTGATTTTAGAGCTTTCGCAAACACCTTGGTTGATTCCAGAGTTTATTCCAGAATCAAATCACTTTAGTCAAAGTCACCCCACCGGTTTTGTGAAAAATCTTGCTTATTTTTGTCACGTATGCTAAAAAACAATATTAGATTAAAAGGAAAGTTTAATTTTGAGCGCTACATATCGTTATATTCATAGGGAAGTTGAAGAGTGGATGAAGGTGATGGGGCCTTTGTGTCCTGTGATGTCGATTATGGGGCCAAGGCAAGCTGGGAAAACAGCACTTATCCGTAACACTTTCCCTCATTTAAAATACTTTGATTTTGAAGATATTCCCACAAGAGAGATGGTCCAAAAGGATATCACAGGGTTTGTGCGCGCGCACATAGAAGGCGCGATTTTTGATGAATTTCAATATATTCCAGAAATCACGCAAGTTATGAAAGTTGTGTCCGATGAATTGATTTGGGAAGCTCACAGACGGGGAGAAGTTTCCGTTCCGGTGCGTTTTCTGCTCACTGGATCTCATAACTATCTTTACAACGATAAAATCATCGAAACCATGGTGGGGCGGACGTCGATTATTGAAATGATGTCGATGACATCTGGTGAACTTATGGGAAATGATGTTTTTGACCTCATGTTCAAAGGGGGCTATCCGATTTTGTATGTAAACGGTGAAACGCCCGAAACTTTTTTTCCCAAATATGTCAATACCTATCTCCAAAGAGAAATTCGAAGGCTTCATAATATTGGGGATCTGAAGCAATTTCGGTTTTTTATGGGGCTGTGCGCGCAAAATGTGGGGAATATCCTAAATTATGAGACGATGACCACAACTATCGGCATTAAAATGCCAACGCTGATGAAATGGTTATCTCTGCTCGAGGCGACCTACATCATCTTTACCGCGCCGCCCTATCATGAAAATTATGGGAAGGTGATCTCCCATAGACCCAAGTTGTATTTCTATGATACCGGACTTGCGGGGTATTTGATGGGGATTAAATCCAAATCCATGATTGAAAAAACCCCTGATTTTAAGGGCAAGCTTTTTGAGAATTTGGTGATGAGTGATATCAAGAAAAAATTGCTTTCTAAAAATAAAATGCTCGATGAAACTTACTTTTGGAATGTCACCGGAAACCAGGGGTATGAAATCGATTTATTGCTGGGCAACGCCTATGATCTTAAGGCCATCGAAATCAAATCATCGGATAAATACGATCCCTGGTGGATCAATCATATATCGAAATTTGACAAATTAGAAAACGCACGAAAATATGTGATTTATACCGGTCCCACGCAGGATGTTGAGGGCGGGAAAGCGGTTAATTTTCGGGATGTGGGGTTGATTTTAGAAAGCTGAATTTATAATGGGGTTGATTGTTGGCTTATGACAGTTGCAATTTTCTTAAATTATAAAAATCTTGCGGTTGATGCCCGGTATCATATATACTTGAGTATAGTGTAAATGATAAAATGAAAGATTTCCCATGGAAAAATTAAAAGATGAGTTGAAGAGTCAAATTGGGGTTGCGAAAAGTTTGGATGAACTGGAGGCGCTTCGTGTGCATATTTTTGGCAAGCAAGGGTTGCTGACCCAGCAGTTGAAAAATTTGGCTGCGTTATCGCCGGAGGAGCGTAAAACCGTGGGGGCCCAGCTGAATGTGATCAAGGGGGAGCTTTTTGATCTTTTGGAGTCCTTAAAAAAACAATTTGAGGAAAAAGAGCTGGAGGCCAAGCTTTTGCTGGAAAAAATAGATGTGACGTTGCCCGGAAGATCTGTGAGTTTTGGTAAGATCCACCCCATTTCCAACACGATTGCCCAAATTGTCGAGATTTTTGGGAATATGGGCTTTAAGCTGGCGGCGGGCCCCGATATTGAGGATGATTTTCATAACTTTTCGGCGCTGAACATCGGCCCCATGCATCCTGCCCGCCAGGAGCAAGATACGTTTTATTTGAAAAATGGGAATTTGCTGCGCACCCAAACCTCCAACGTGCAAATCAGAACGATGCTTAAGGAAAAGCCACCTTTGCGCATCATCGCCCCCGGGCGCACCTTTCGCTCGGATTCCGATCAAACCCACACGCCCATGTTTCACCAGGTTGAAGGCCTTGTCATCGAGCAGGGCATCCATATGGGGCATTTAAAGGGTTGCCTCCTTGATTTTTTAAAGGCATTTTTTGAATTGTCGGACCTAAAACTGCGCTTTCGCCCCAGCTATTTTCCCTTCACCGAGCCCTCTGCCGAGGTGGATATCCAATGTGACCGCAGCGGCGGGAAACTCAAGATTGGCCAAGGCAACGACTGGCTCGAAATCCTTGGCTGCGGCATGGTTCATCCTCAAGTCTTAAAAAACTGCAACATCGACCCACAAACACACCAAGGCTTTGCCTTTGGCATGGGCATCGAGCGCATCACCATGCTCAAACACGGCATCCCGGACCTGCGCACCTTTTATGAATCCGACCTCAAATGGATGGATCACTACGGGTTCTCACCGTTTGAGGTTTAATGGCTAACGAACTTTAAAATGCTGCTTCGTTGGCCCTTCTAGTTTGAGGAGCTATTGGGTCTTTAGATCCTGTTGTTTTAGAGGATACAGAAGTGCCTGGCATCTCCGAACCGTTTTTAGGTACTGTTGATCTAACAGTAGGAACTCTTTTTGTTTTTGGTGTTGTTCCAGAACCATCGTCTTGAGCCCCGAGGCATTATGGAGCCAAATGCGTTTTCCGTTCACATTCATGCCTGTTTCATCGGCGTGAATCAAAGGGAACGAGATGAGTTTTTGTTTGGCAATACGCTCAAACTCTTCGAGCCGATTAAAGGCATCTTCGTTGAAATTGTAAAGACTCCCGGCGCTGAATCGAAGTGTGATCAACGCATTAGCCTAAATCCCCAATAATGTAGGCATTATGTCTGTTGTATAACTGCATCTACATCTTAATAAAAACCAATAAATACGATACTTTCAAACAATTTTATTGACTAAAACAGTCCTCTTTTATATAATGCCCATATACACATTATATAAACACACAAGTAGGAGATTAAAATGGGGATGATTCGGTATAAGAAGCGTGGGAATAAGTTTTATGTTTATGAAGTGATCAA
>CAIYWZ010000185.1 GCA_903930075.1 uncultured Alphaproteobacteria bacterium
ACAAAACTAAAGTTTTGAAGATGACTGCGGTGGGGGGTAGTGAATAGTTACTCATATCTTACAAAAATAAGCAAGATTTTTACAAAAAAATAGGGGCAAGAGATAAAAGTCGGATTTGTCTTTTTTTTCCCCTTAAATTTTAGGATTTTAACCCAATGTAGATGTCCACAATTGCATTTGAAGGATCAGCGCATCTTGCGTCATAGAGCTCGAAATCTGCGATATAGCTCCGCTGAGCGCCAAAATCTTGTGGGGTCATTGCCCAAATTTTCTGCCATGCGTCAATGACAATTTCAGGTAATGAACCTGGGTGTGTTGTAAATTTTAGGTACGTTTGGCCTGGAATTGTAAGGGATGAAAACGTTTCAGGGGCAGAATCGAAAGAGGCGGTTTCTTCTCCAAGATAATAGGTATAGGGGCCTGTATGGTCACTTTCGTACTCTGTGTAAATGGAAAGGGTAACCCCTGGATTTTTGCGGTTCTGGATTTTTTGGGATAATCCACCCCCAAAATACACCCCCATGAGCGCGCCAATTTTTGCGGTTTCTGGGTTGAATTCCGCCGCGTTGCTTGTGCGGGTTTTTAATGCTGTGACCATCATTTCTGGTTTTTGTAAGGTTATTTTTTGCATGAATTTAGATTCTTTTTTTTGAGTGTGATATTACGTACAAGATAAGTACCATAAACTTTTATCAACGAACAAGAAAAAACGTCTCAGGTAATTAACTTTTTGTAACTCCCCAGGTCATTCAAGAATCCATCAACCTTACCACACATCAGTTTATCATCGTTGTCTTCAAATGCCCCCCACGGGCATCTTCACCCCCCGCTGTCATCCTCGCAACGTGAACGTATTCAGGGATTTATGGGGGTTTATTGAGATTAATGCCTACATTATGGGGAAAATGACGATCATTTCCCCATAAACAAAAAACTTCCGCCCCAAAAATACCCTAAATCTTCCAGAATTTTTAACACTTCTTTAAGATTTATGTGGGATACTTTTTATATTGATGAATAATTTATGGAGGATATGATGAAGAATTTGATGGTGGTTTTGGGTGTTTTGATGGTTGTTGGGGATGGGGTGTTTGGGATAGCTGCTCAACCAGATTATAAGTCCCAAGATGCAGAGGTTTGTAAACATTATGCTCAAAATTTAGTGGATAAAGGTTTTGCTCCAAGCAGAATAAGCGGGAACACATATCAAAAGTTTGACGCCGCTTCATGCGAAAAAGCTTTTAAACATTATCGCGACAAGTTACCGGATTTCACAAACAACAAGACGACTGAAGTTAAAACTAAGGATAAGACTAAGGGTGCAACGATCGAAATAAATAAAAATCCAGTGATGATTTTTTTAAATAAAATACATGAAATACACGGAGAACCAAAATGTCAAAAGGATCCTGACGTAACAGCAGAGATTGTAAAAGCAATTGCTTTGATTGTTGAAAAAAACAAAAACGATAACAATACCCGTCATGATATAGAACAAAGGATAAATGAGAAAATCATTCATGTTGACAACAAATCTAAATGTTTAAAAAAATAATCATTCCCCAAGGTCGATTTTGTGATCCTGGGCGTAGGCTTTGAGGTGTTCGCGTAAGGAATGTTCTTTTAATCCCAATAGGGGCGTGAGATATGCTTTGAAGGATTTGAGGTCTAGGCTGTGGATCATGTGGACGATGGGGGTTAGGGCCTGGGGGGTGCAGGAGAGGGTTTTGAAACCAAGGCCGAGTAGGGCCAGGGCCTCGATGGGTTTGGAGGCCATTTCGCCGCACACGGAAAGGGTTTTGTAGTTTTCCCTGGCAACATCGCTGATGTGTTTAAGGAAGCTTAAGAATATTGGGGATAAAACATCGTAACGCTTGGAAAGATGGGGGTTCATGCGATCTACGCCAAAGAAAAATTGGAAGAGATCATTGGTGCCCACGGAGGCAAAATCGATGTCCTTGGCAATGGTGTGAAAATGCCAGGCAAAGGAGGGGACCTCGATCATCACGCCCTTTTTAATTTTGATGGGCAAGGGATGGCCCATTTCCTGCTCCCGTTTCATCTCGGTTTCGAGCAAATCCAGCAAGGGGTAAAACTCGGAGGCTTCGGTGAGCAACGGAAACAGGATATATAAAGACTTCCCCGCCCCTGCCCTGAGTAAAGCTCGGATTTGGTGTTTGAAAATGAGCGGCCGGTCCAGGGCAATGCGAATGGAGCGCCATCCAAGCAGAGGGTTATGCTCGGGAGCATTGGGGAAATACGAGGGAATTTTATCCCCTCCAATATCCATCACGCGAAAGGCAATGGGCGAACTCCCTGCTTTTTCAAAGATTTTTGCATAAAAAATACGCTGATCTTCCATGGAGGGGAATTCGTCTTTGTTGAAAAAAGCCATCTCGGTTCTAAAAAGGCCGATGCCCTTGACAAAGGGAAAGCTTAAAAAATCCAGGTCTTTTTCAAAAGCCGCATTGAGAAAAAGAGAAATCAGAGACCCGTCTTTTGTAATCGGCCGGGTCATATGGTCATGGGAGAGCGGCGTTAAGGTTTGGGCAGAGGCATTCGAAAGGGAAACTTTGTTCCCATGAATCACCACATTTTTGCCCTCCTCAAGCAACGCCCACCCCTGTTTGACCACCACAAGGGGAATATCCATTTGTTTGGCCAAAATCGCCGTATGAGAACCTTCGGCAACGTCCTTTGAAATCACCCCCACCAGCAAATTTTCTGGCGCGTCCAAAAGATCTAAGGGGGAAGGGTTTTCAATCAACAAGATAAAGGGCACCTCTGGATATTCAATTTTCAAGGCATTTAACACATCCAACAGCTTTTGAGCCAAAATTTCAAATTCCCGGAGCTTTTCCAAAAAGAACAGATCTTCCATCTTCAAAGACTTCATCCGAAGCTGCGCAATCCCTTCCTCAATGGAGGTTTTGAGACTTTTCCCCTCCTCCACCCCCTTGAGCATGGAGGAAATAAAAGACGGATCATAGGTCATCTGGAGCAAAACCTCGGAAATATCGGAATTTTTCAGCGCAATCTTTGCCCGGGTCTTTTTTAAAATCTCCTCAAAAATTTCCCTGGAGTTATCTGCTTGCGTTTCAAGGGGCGTTTCCCCCTGCGCATACATCCCTTGAGCAGCGCGCACCCGAAAAAGCACCCCCGAAGATTTCCCCGGGTGAATAAACTTCACTTGCAAAGATAAAACATTTTCCACGACTTTTTCACAATCCTTTTAATAACCTGATTTCATCATGACAAATGATTCCCCCCCTGTCAGCAAAAAAGATTCAAAATATATGTGTTCCAAAAAGACCGGTGGAGGATTTTTTTTCTTGAATTCATTGTTTTTTTAATATATAAAGGACGAAATTTAAAGATTAAATGAATTTAAACCTAGGCAGGAATCAAATAAAAGGAGAAAATTAATGAATTATTTTAAAATCGCAATGCTTTGCAGCTTTTCATTTTCTGCATTCAATACCACGTTAAACGCAAGTAGCCATAGTTTTGAGAATATCACTCTATTTGATTTTGAAGGTTTGCAGCCCACATTTTCAAATTTCCTAAAACTGAAACAGCATTTTAATCAGCATTTTGATTTACGGCAATTCCAAGAGGGTGGATACGGGGGTGGACAAGAAGGTGGACACGGGGGTGGAGAAGATGTGGTCAAGGCTTACTGTGATAAGATTTATTTTGAAGACAAAGTTTTGTCTGAACTGCAAAATCCAAATCTTGAAAAATTAAATACAATCGTCAAAAATGAAAACATAAAAAGTCAAGGAGAATTACTGAGTATTTTGTATGAGTATATTCAATCTCAACAATTTGGCAAATCTTCCCCTTTGTTTTCCCAGGTGATTTTTTTGAAGGAAAACAAAGACCTTCCCATGGAAGACGATTGTTATCATACGATTTATCTTCTTGGTCTTTTAAATGTGATTGCCTCCCAAAATACAGATCTTTTAAACTCGATGTACAGCATCTCGAAGGGAAGGGAAGAGTCCCCCCCCAAAGAAGAGTCCTTTGATGAAAGAGTTTTATCTTTGCTGGAGTTTATAGGCAACAAAGTCGTCAACCCTGTTCCCTATAATCTTTACTTTTCCCTGTGTTTACAAAGAGTGTGTGGCTTAGACGTGACCCGTTTTGAAATAGAGAAGTATCTATGGGAAGAAAAAAATGAAAAATTGAGCTTGGAAATTCGTAAATCGTTTGAACAACCACTCTCTTACATACAAAAACTTGTTTTCCCTCAATTTCCTTCTATTTTTCAGGATCTGAGGAATTATGAAGAAAAAATATTGAAAGTCGAAACTCTTTTTCAATCTATAGAAGGCAAGATGCGGGCGGCAAAAAAGATAGATGACCCAGAAACCCTCTGGGAGAAGTTTGATGTGATCATTGCACTGCTTTCTTCCTACGATTTAGAAGGGGTGCAAAAAATCAAAATAGCCCGTAAAATAGAGCTCATCGAAAACGAGCGCATCGAATCTCTCATCCAAAAAGCCTCGATATCTTTCTTTAAAGAGAGCGATGATGAAAAAGCAGAGAAATTTTACAACCTCATTTTTGAAAAAATTCAAGAAAAAGAATTTAACACCAATGATAAAGTGACAGCCTCTTCCGGGTATGTTTCTTTGTTCTTTTATGCCAAAGACGAGATGGAAAAGGCATATAAATGGGCAGATTATATTTTAAAAAAAATTGATTTAAAAAGGAAAAAACTTCTTCTTGGGGAATTATTGCCCATCACATCCCTTTATAATCTCTATACTTGGATGGGAGACAAAAATAATCTTGAAAAAATTAAACCATTTTATGAAAAAGTTTTGTCTCCCGATATCAAAGGATTTCAAACACTTATTGACACTCTTAAGCCGCGTATTCAGTCTTTTAGACAAGCGCAGCAGTTCAAGAAAATGAAAGAAAAAAATAACGTCATATTGTCTTTAAACGCAATTCGTGCATTTTATGAAAATGACTATGCAGGTGCCCTAAATCTGTATACAAAATTATATAACGAACTTTTTCTCCTGCCTTTTGAGGAAATGGACACACAACATCAGCGCGCATGCTGGAGGGAAAATCATATTCCTTTTTTCTTTTATGCGGCAGGGGATATGGAAAAAGTGGATATGTATACCAGCACCTTTCTTCGCCTTCTAAGGGAAAAAAAGGGGGACTTTTCCCATGAGGAAATCCAAACGGTGATGTCTCTTATGGTCCTTTATGACTGGATGGGGGAGAGTGAAGGGAAAAGCAGCTTGACACCTTTTTATGAAAAAGCCAACCATCAAAACCCAAATTTTGCAGAAGTATCCACAACATTGGCACAGACGTCCAGGAAAGAATTTGTCCTTGCAAAAGCGTATTTTGAAACAATAAAACGCAATGAAGATCTTGCTCAGGCCCAAGAAAACATGAAAAAAGAGAAAAAACGTCAACAAGAACAAGAAAATGCACAAAAACAAGAACGAGAACGCCAAGAAGCGGCCCAAGAAGCAGCCCAGGAAGAGGCAAGGACAGCTCTTGAAAAAGAAAAAATCAGACTCAAGCAAGAGAAAAAACGTAAAGTAGCGCAAGAGCGTAAGCGCGCGCAAAAAGAAGAGCAGGAGAAACGGGAAGAAGAAGAGGCCAAACGGCAAGAAGAACAGCGCCTTCAAAATGAGGCCCTCAATGAGGCCAAAGAGCGTAAACGCCAGGCAGAGGAAGAAAAATCCAAACGCGAGCTCCTGGAAAAGGAAGAGATAAAAAAGCAAAAAGCTCTTGGAAAATCGGCTCAAAAAGCTGCAAAAAAAGCGCTCAAAAAGAAGGCCAGTGAAGTTGTTTCTGAAGTTGTTTCCACGGAAACTTCCCATGAAAGATGTGAAAAAATAGATTCTTTAGAAACCTCTTTAGAAACCAGGGATGAAGAAACCAGGGATGAAGAAACGTCACACCACCACCACAACAACAACACAGGAGAAGGAAGAGGCGATACATCCTTGTCCGATTTTTCTCATTCTGTGGAAGATATTGAATTGGAGGATGAAACTTATCCTTTACCCCCCCAGCCTTTACCCATGGATCCACAGCCTATATACCCCCCCATTGCGCAAACAATGGTGCCGGTGGTGCCCTACGTGATCACACCGATCATGCCGCCGGTGGTGCTCCAGATGATGCTTCCAATGACCGCCCCCCTAAACATCATGGAGCCGCCCGTTCTCTCCTTTGAAGGCGTCCAGGGGGTCATCAGGGACGGTGTTTTCTACCAGGTCTATATCCAGCAAGCAATGCCAGGGATTCTCGTTTACACGCCCTACGGGACCTATTTCCAGCCCGTATATTTGACAAACCCTTTGGTATTCCTTTAAAGGGGGATTATCTTTTGTATGGGTATGGGTATGGGTATGGGTTTTTGTGGGCGGGAGGTGGAATCGGCCTCTAAAATGATGTCTGAGATGATGTAAAGAGGCCAGTTTTTTCATTCCACAACACACGTCTCCTCCACAATTTCCCGCTCAATCAGACGCAATGTCAAGGTCAGATCAAAGGTGGATTCCTTGATGCGTAGGGTTTTTATGGGTTTATAGTGTTCATGAACAAGGTCGGCCCTGGCCTCGAGAACTTGGATCTGGGTGGGAGAATTTGAGGTGCCAAGGGTATGGTAAAGGGGCGGCAGGGAACGTTTGAATGTGGCCGGAGTCAAAGTTGAAATGCGCTTATTGTGATGGATAATCGTCTCATGCGTCCGCCTGTAGGAGGCCACAAGCTGAATTTTGGTTGGCATCCGCCGCTTTTTATAGGGCTCAATCTTGAGGCTCCCGGCCACGATATCCTTTGACGTGATCGCCAAAGACAAAGGCGGATTCAACGGATCATACACATTTTCCTCCTCATCTTTTTCAAAACCATTAAATTTGAGAACCTCATCCGGGTTATCCAGGAGGATTTTGGGTAAAAAAAGGGGATCAATCGTTGTCATTTCAGGGACCTTTTAGCTTTGGTTAATCTATACCAAAATCATACCCTAAAATTACCAATTTGTCAAATTTTATTTGATAAGGATTTTTATCTTAAAAACAACTGATCGAGATCCGTAAAATTCAAAGCCCGCCCACCTTCCACATCCATGGTAGGTCCCGTG
>CAIYWZ010000186.1 GCA_903930075.1 uncultured Alphaproteobacteria bacterium
AAAGCAACGGCTTAATGATTACATACCTGGGGAGTTACAACTTTTTTAAGTTACTCTGTTGGAAAATCATCATCTGATCTAAAAATTCCCTTAACTTTTTGTTAATCATTTTCTTTGCACATTGGGTTTGTAAGAGATCTTCACTACTCTGGCACGCTCATCCTCTATTGCGTGAGAAAATTAGATCCCCGAACAAGTTCGAGGACGACGTTTGTGGCGAAGTGACTTTAGCTCGTAATACAAGAGATTCAAAATAAAGAGGCTAAGAATGGATACAAAGCTTGATACAGCAACAAATAAACAGCTCAGTTGGGTCATAGCCCGGCAAAAACGTTTAAACAAGAATGTTGCAAACGTTGATACTCCTGGATACAGACGTCAAGATTTAAAAAGCTTATCTTTTGATCATTTTCTACAGGGAAATTCCATCACAAAACCTTCTGTCGCTGTCACGTCTTCAAAACACTTGAGACCAGGGTCGGAAAAAACCGATCACTTTCAAAAAACCATTGAAAAAAATACAGTTTTTTCCCAAAAAGACACAGGCGTCAGCCCTGAAGCAGAAATGATCCAAATCTCTGGAAATGTGAGCCGGGGACAATTTTTGATGAATCTTACAAAAAAATGGAAATCCTTCTTTGAAACAGCTTTGGGCAAGAATGGTGGAGCATAATCATGGGGTATAATTATAATATTTTTGATCAGATTTTAGCGATTAATGCAGGAGGAATGAGCTCCCAGTCTACTCGGCTCAAAATTATTTCAGAAAATATGGCCAACGCAAACTCAACCTCCTTAAGCCCGAGTATTGAGCCTTACAGGCGTAAACGTGTTTTTTTTGGGGATGTTTGGGATGAACAAACAGGGGTCAAAAAAGTCGCCGTGCGTAAAATCTCACCGGATATGGGGCCTCTTCCCATGGAATATAATCCTTCTCATCCAGGCGCTGATGAAAATGGAAATATCAAAAAAACCAATGTGGAAGCGCTGATTGAAATGATGGATATGCAAAATGCCTCCATTAGCTACAAAGCCAATCTAGAAGCGTATGTCGCCAGCAATGATTTATATTTAAAAACAATTAACTTACTTACATAAAGGAGATATTCATGTCAATTGAAGCCATAAAAGCCTACTCACAAGCTCAAAGATTACACAAAAGCGCGATCCCCCCTTTGTCCACAGACGTTACCGAATCTATATCATTTAAGGACATGGTGGGCTCCTTCAAAGATACCGTTTCCCAGGTCAAAAAAGCCGAAGAGATAAGCATGGAAGGCGTTAAAGGTACAGCAGACCCCTTATCTGTCGTCACGGCTTTAAATAAAGCGTATATGAATTTGCAAACCCTGACAACATTGACAACAAAATCAATTCAGGCATTACAAGATATCAAAAGTACGCCATTATAAAATTTTATTTTTTGCTCATTTGATAAAACTTTTCGATCTCGCCCAGTAGCCAAATCCTAAAAGCTTCGTCTTCATCTAAATCTTTTTTCTTGTCTACATATTTACGGGGGCCTACAACTTTAAGTTCGGGGGGGACTTTAACCGCGCACCTCCTTGAATAAGCCCCCTGTTCATGAAGAAGCTTCTTAAAAAAATGAATGCGTTCCATGTCAGACTTTTGATTGAGCATTTTAATAAGTCCCGGTAATGTTTGACTGGGAAGTGTAGAAATCAGGGTTAAAAGCTCCTGGCGTTCTTTTTCTGATATACCCTCTTTTAAAAAATTTTTCTTGATCCAACTCACCAAATCATCTTGAGAAACAAATGTCCCTTGATAAGAGGTGTTCACCTCATCGGATAATGGCATTTCAAGAGAGATCGCAACGGCAAAACTGAGTAACAACATGATGTATCTTTCATTCAATATTATATATTTTCACTATTGCATTTTTTTATTTGCAAGTTAAGCTTTTTTTATGTAGATTCATTTAAATATATCCGAAATTATAGGGGAAGGAGACATACTCGCCATGCCAGAAATCATGATTAATGGTTCAGAAGGCCGTTTAGAAGCCAAATATCACTTAAGTGAAAACGAAAATCCTCCCATTGCCCTTATCTTGCATCCGCACCCTCAGCATGGCGGAACAATGAATAATAAAGTTGTCTATTCCATGTATAAAACGTTTGCCAATAAAGGGTTTAACGTTTTAAGATTCAATTTTAGGGGCGTTGGCAGGTCAGAGGGCAGTTATGGAAACGGGGAAGGTGAGCTGCGGGATGCTCTCATTGCCCTTGAATTTCTCATCAGCTTGAATCCAAATGCACCAAGTTTTTGGATCTCTGGATTCTCCTTTGGCGCCTGGATTGCCATGCAGCTCTTAATGCGCAGGCCCGATTTGAGTGGTTTTATCGCAATAAGCCCCCCTGCAAACTTGTACGATTTTAGTTTTCTTTCACCCTGTCCTGTCAGTGGCGCCATTATTCAAGGGGATAAAGATTCGATTGTGGATTGGAGATCTGTCCAGGTTTTGGCTAAAAAACTCGATGGACAAAGGGATGTTTCCGTAAAATTTGATTTGATCGAAGGAGCTGACCATTTTTTCCACGATAGACTAGAGTTACTCAACAAGGCGATTGAAAATTTTTTAGACAACGAGGCTGCCCCTTTTTTAAAGGCGGCTAATTTTTAAGGAAAAAATGGATGTCAGATTTTCTAAATGAACTCACCTGGAGAGGTTTCGTTCATCAAACAACCAACCTTGAAGCCCTAAAATCCCACCTTGATTCTGGTAAACGCGTGGCCTATATTGGCTTTGACTCCACAGCGCCCAGTCTTCATGTGGGAAGCCTTGTGCAAATCATGATCTTGAGGCTTTTCCAAAAGCATGGTCACACACCTATTGTTCTCATGGGAGGAGGGACAACACGCGTGGGGGATCCTTCATTTAAAGATGAATCTAGGCCTCTTTTGGATGAAGATTTGATTAACCAAAATCTCCGGGGAATTCAAGAAAATTTTAAACCCTATATCAAATTTGAAGGAACATCCAATAACGCAATTTTTCTAGATAACTATGAATGGCTTGGATCTCTCAATTATCTTGATTTCTTGCGCGATTATGGGAAGCATTTTACCGTCAATCGGATGATGAGTTTTGAGTCTGTAAAATTACGCCTCCAACGGGAACAGCCCCTAACTTTTCTTGAATTTAATTACATGATTATGCAAGGATACGATTTTCTTGAGCTCCACAAACGACATAATTGCAC
>CAIYWZ010000187.1 GCA_903930075.1 uncultured Alphaproteobacteria bacterium
CAGAGTGCGCAGCTACCTCTTAACATGCCAAAAACATCAGCTGTGCCCCACAGACGCACTGAATATACTCTTTAGCGGGAAATTGCCAGCGTTTTGTGATGACTGATTATTTCTTGGTGAATAGTTACTTTTATTTTTCATTTTTCTTATCTCCAAATTTTTTCAAGGTAAAATTTCAACTTTTGTTCCAATTGAAGTTGCAGTGTAAATTTCTTCAATTTCTCTGTTGGTCACGGCAATACATCCAGCAGTCCAATCTATAAAATCATGAAATCTCCAGGTCCACCCAAGAAAATAAGGAAGACCATGAATCATGATATTTCCCCCAGAAGAAACGTTGTTTTTCAGTGCATTTTGAAGATCTTGAGAGTTTGGATAGGAAATTTTCACAGACAAATAAAATTTACTTTTAGGATTTTTCATGGAAATAAAATACAATCCTTCAGGCGTTTTCCCATCTCCCTCAAGCATTTTATGACCTTTTGGAGAAAACCCTAATGCAATGGTATAAGTTTTGAGCAAATGTTCCTTATGGTAAACATGCATAAGCCGTTTTTCTTTTTCGATGCGAATCAAATCAATTTCAGGGAATTTTTCTGGAAAATAAGGAATGAAAAAATATATAAGGCTTCCTAAAAATAATGCAACACATAAATACTTCATCTTAAATCCTTAAAAACCAACCCAATTTCATTTTAGCTCCCTAAAATGAAATTGGCGTTTACGCATTTTTTATAGATCTTTATACATAATATGCTCAAACATATCATTCATTTTCGTGGGCTCAAACTGATAAATTTGATACTCGGCCAGCTGATGAATCGCAAATGGATCGGATTTTAATGCCTCTTCAAGCTCACCTCGACTATGGGCTTTGGCCAGCAAAACGCCTCCTGTGCGTGGAACTTGCGGGCCTGAGACAATGAGCGTATGGGTTGCATAAAGCGAAGATAGAAACTCCAGATGCTCCGGCCTATGTTTATCAATTTCTTCTAAATTTACAAGATATTTCAAAACCACCATAAATAGACTTTTCATTTTAACTCCTTTAATATATTACACGAATCTTGAGAGAAACATGCTTGGTGAAAAGACAAAATTTCTACCTTTAAAACCATTCCATCAGCTCTCTATCAAAGTTATCTGGCTCTTCTAATTGTGGCGTATGACTGCTTTTTTCAAAGATACGAATCGTAAGATCAGAAAAATTCTCTCTATATTTTTCCCATAAATGTGGCGGGTTAAAGTAATCAAAGCGACCAAGAGCCAGAAACACGGGACATTTTATATTACGTACCACTCGGGCCGTCTCATAATTTGTAAACATTGTCCCCCATATGATGTCAGAACCCAAGTTATTCATCTCCACTTCTTCCCATAGGTGTGACGCATCAAACGCATGAGAGTACCATAGTCTGGGACCAAAAGCCAGCATTCTTCGGGTAAATGATTGATCATCGTTTGTAAGGAAAGCTTCCATATTTTTAGCAAAAGTTATTTTTCTTTCAGGGGAAACAGATTCATCAAAATAACGATCTGCCTCTTTGAAGAGGTCTGGTCCAGATATCGGGCTTGATGCGATAAGAACAAGATGAGACACGACATTTGGATACTTTTTGGCATATTCAAGCGCCATAAACGCATGGATTGAATGACCAATCAGTATTATTTTTTCGAATCCCAATTTTTGGCGTATCATCTCAATATCTTGGATTATTTTTTCAAGCGTAAAATCAGCTTCGTTGTGTACAGGGTCATTTTTTGTAAATCCACGAGTGTCCACATAGATAAGCTGCAGCTTCTTTCCTAAGTTATATGAAAAAGTCCGTGGGTAATATTTATGGCTACCGATCACAATAGCAGGCGAATTTTTACCGCAGATAGAAACTTTTAAACTAAATCCATCTATTTCGAAATCTTGTATCGTAGCCTTAAGATCAAGATTCATTCTACAACACTCCTTTTTTAAATATCAAATGCGACATCTCAATTTTATTTTATCTCCTTAAAATGAAATCGGCGTTTATGAATTTTTTACAGATCTTTATACATAATACGATCAAACCAATCATTCATATTGGTCGGCTCAAATTCATGAATTTCATAACTTACCAATTGAGCAATTGCAAGTGGATCATTTTTTAATGCCTCTTCAACTTCCTCGCGATTATGGGCTTTGACAATCCAAATTCTTCCTGTGCTTGGAATTTGTGGGCCTGAGGCAATCATCAATGCGGTCCTGGCATAAAGTGATAATAAAAACTTCTGATGAGCCGGCATATGCTTCTCAATTTCTTCTGAACTTATAAGATATTTCAACATAACGATAAATAGATTTTTCATCTTAATTTCCTTTTTTTAATTGTTTCAACATATTTTGGACAGCTTCCACAATAATTTCTGGCTGTTCAAAGGGAATCATGTGTCCACTTTTGGTTGCAATCATCTGTTTGCTATTACTCGAAAGATTCAGTAACTCTTTTTGGCAGACAGTCCATACTTTCATAAATTTCTCTTCTCCTGGATCGAATTTCTCTCTGGTAATCACAGTGAGTGGCTTATTTTCAAGATTTCTATCCATCTGTTTAAGCTCTAAGCAACTGCTTTCGAAAGAGTTCAGCTCGTCCAGCATTGTCACAAAATGTTCATATTTAGAACGAGAACCTAACTGAACCAATGCCCATTCTTCATCAGTAAATGCTTCAGGTTTGGGGACACTTTGATTTTCTCGTCTCCAAATGGGGTGAGATAAAGTTTTAAAATTATTTGAAAAGAATATACGCGTTTTTTCCTTCAACCAATCCCATGTTGAAATTGAATTGTTCATTCTTTCCACCACATCTTCATGTGAAGATTCAACCAAAATAAGCCCTGCAACTTCACTTGGATATAATGCGTTAAAAACACGGATATGTATACCTCCAGAAGACTGCCCTGCCAATATATAAGGGCCTTTTATACCAGCTTTGTGCAAAAGAGTATGAAGTTCGGTGGCTATTTGTGTACTTGTTCGAGGCTTGGGACCATGATCACTTTTTCCATAGCCCGCGCGATCATAACTACACACGGTTACAGACTTTCCCAGTTCACGCTGCACTGCAGTCCACAATGCATGGGAACATCCAAGACCACCCTCCAGAATAACTGTCGGCGTTGTAGCATCTTTAGGGCCAGTGCAGTGAATATATAATTGACGTCCACCGATATCCACAAGTTTGCTTTCTTCAAATTCTGATGCAAAAGCAAACGATATGCTTACAATGATCAGTATGACCATCAGTAAAGGCTTAAAATTTCGATACATTGTAATAGCTCCTCATCAATCCTCATAAATATCCCGGCGCAAGCCAATGGCAACAATAATGACTGTGTTTTTTTCGATACGATAAATAATGCGATGATTTCCAACGCGTAACCGTCTATGACCTTTCAAGCTATATTGCAAAGGTTTCCCGAGCCCCACAGGATCAACAGTTAGCCTTTCTTCGATGGCCCTCTTAATCAAAGGCTTTATATCCGCCGATAACGCTGGAATATCTTTTGAAATAACATTCTGTTGATAAAGAATCTGATATTTTATTTCCATGCTTCTTCGTGAGAATAAAGTTTTACTCCTTCTTGATCAAGCTCTTCTGCCAATTTAGAAAAATAAAGATCTTCACGCATCTCTAATGCCTCCAAGGCAAGAGCACGTACCATGCCAGCCACAGATTTATGTTCAATTTGTGCTAAATGTGCAATCAACCCTGCTGTAGTTTCTTCAAAAGAGACGTTAATTCTTGAACTTTTTGACAACATTGTCTACATATCCTTTATGATTAATCTATACTATAATGTGTAACACTTTTACATCATTTTGTCAATTAAATCTTTGGCCCATCAACAAAAAGCCTCTCAATATCCTTGAAATTCAGAGCGATCCCATCGGAAGTTTGCGTTGTGGGGCCGGTGTAGACGATAAAATTTTGAACTTTAGTTAGTTTCCCAAGTTTTTTCCCGGCATGGAACCAATGGGGGTTGAAAGTGTCTGAGGCCTTGATTTCTATGGCCTTCAGGGCATATTCATCTTCAAGCAATAGATCGATTTCGTAAAGATCTTCGGGCGTCTCCTGCTTTTTCTTAAGGGTTTCCATGTGCCAAAAATAGGTGGAATCCATGATCAACCCCTTGTTGAGCATTTTTTTCTTCACTTCTGAAACCACGAAATTTTCAAATAGTTTCCCCCTCAAGTGATAGATTTTAGATTCCGGGTCGGAAAGAGCCTCGGGGGATTTGGCCTTTAAAAAAGAAGCCGCAAGCCCCGTGTCATAAAAATAGAGTTTATGTTTGCTGGTTAAACTTTTTTCAAAATTGTTGTAATAGGGAGGGGAAAAGAAAATGATGTAGCTTGCCTCCAAAATAGAAAGCCAGCCCATGATCGTTGATTGACTTAACCCAATTTCCTGGGCAAGGCTTTGGTAATTGATCATTTGCCCGATTCTTCCAGCGCAAATGCTCATAAAATTTTTAAAAGCTGAAAATTGTTTAATTTTATGAACAGCCCGAACTTCACGGTCAATGTAGGTATTCACATACCGGGGAAAAAAAGTCGAAGGTGTTTCATGAACTTGAGTGTATAGCGATGGATACCCACCTTTAATCATCAGCGTATAGATATCTGTTTCAGGAAGCTCAGAGGCTGTCAGAGGCGGGAGTTCTAAAATACTGGCACGGCCAACCATACTCTCCACTTGACCTCCTGCCATCAAATAATTATGAGACCCCGTGAGAATAAATCTTGTGTCTCTACTCCCTTTGCCATATTCAGCAACATCATAAATGATTTCATCGGCAATCACCTTCAGCTGCTCGGTGATTTCAGGAACAATTTGAAATTCATCGAAAATCGCCCCTGTTATATTCTGCCGAACGAAAGCTTCCGGGTCTTTTTTAACGAGCTTACGTGTGGACGTTTTTTCAAAATCATAATATGGTAAATGAGGGAAAAAATGCTTAATCAAACGTGTTTTTCCAGATTGACGGGGCCCCATGATGGATAAAATCGGGCAAATCGGCTTAATTGTCTCTAGCCACGCTTCACATTCCCTTGTAATATAATCACTTAAATGATTATCCTGATTTGTCATTTTTAGAGCACTCCGATTATTCAACTGTTCATTTTATACTCTAAAAGTCGTCATTATGTAAATATAAGAAACAATGTATAACATTTTAATGATCTTTAGTTTCTCCTAAAAATCAAAGCTCATTTGTCTGTCATCCTCTACTCGAGGTTTAGGTTTTTTTACAGGCGATTGACGGCTGCCTAGTTTTTTATGCGTAGATCTGGCGCCCTCTTTAAATCCATCGGTCTGTCGTCGCTCAGACAACTGTTCTTTGGCATATTGAATGGCTTTTTGATGATCCACAATAGGTTCCAGGTAATGCTTAGATGAATTTTCAAATTTCCACGGTTCATGAATAAAAGTAAGAGGGATATTTTTTAACTCTGGAACGTAACGTCGTATAAATTTTCCTTCTGGATCGTGGTCTACGGATTGCTTGATGGGATTGTATATTCTGATGGCATTCATTCCTGTGACGCCCGATTGCATTTGAAACTGAGAATAATGAATACCGGGTTCATAATCTGTAAAAAGACCCGCCATATAAGGCGCAGTTTTTCTCCAGTCAAGCCATAAATCATAGCTTGCAAACGATACCAACATCGCCCTCATACGAAAGGTAATCCAACCATTTTGAATAAGACTCCTCATACACGCATCGATCAAAGGGTATCCTGTTGTTCCATTTTTCCAGGCCTGGAAGTAATCTTCTCGAAAATGGGGTTCACGCATGCCCTCAAAACTTGGATGCATACACTGCGTTTCAATTTCGGGCTGTTGTTCAAGTTTTTGCACAAAATGACACCGCCATGCTAAGCGCGATAAAAAAGCCGATAGGTTATATATCAAATTTTTTGACTCTGGATCACCAATATTTTCTAAATCTTGTATTCTTTTTTTTGTCGCTTGTTCAATCTCACGCACCGAAAGTGTGCCGTAGGCAATATGTGCACTTAACCTGGAACAATGGCGCGCGGAAGCCCCTGGTTTAGAGATGGTGAACATATATCTTCCACTGCGTTCTTTTAAAAAAGAATGGAGTGTTTTTAAAGCCTCTGATCGGCCTCCTGATTGTGTTGTGCCCTCTATACGTTTTCCAAAGAGAGGGTCCTCTTTGAAAGGAATGGGTTCACTGTTTATGTGATTGAACAAGGGAATAAATGCGGGGGGTGGGATTATTGCATTTTGCATGCGCATATTTCGCAGCCCAGACCAATTGTCTCTACTTTTCAGGCGGCGGACAACACCATTTGAAGGAAATTCATGCCAAATAATGCTATGGCTTTTACACCATTTCGCCACAGCAACATCCCGCTTAAACGTCCAGGCATTTCCTGTTTCTTCATGGGACCACAACGTGAAAGCCCCTAAATTTTGGAAAATATCTTCAAAAACACGGATCACATCTCCTGTTCGTATGATTAATTTGGCCCCATATTTTTGCAAGGAACGATCAAGATCTAGTAAACTATCATGTATAAAATGAAAATGTCTTCGTGACGCATCGGGCTGGCTCCACAGCTCAGGTTCAACAATATAAAGAGGAATAACATTCCCAGATTGGCACGCTGTAAAGAAAGGATCATGATCCTCTATGCGCAAATCACGCTTAAACCAAACAATATTCATTCATGGTTCTCGTCTTTTTTCCCGTGTTTGGCCATACGTCCTAAAACGCGCTTTCTCCATAAACGAAAATTTGATTTTTTTAGGAACATCTATTATTTTTTGATTGAATTTCATGTCTTAATCCTTAATTTATATTTATTATACCTAACAAATATGAGATGAGTCAAGACTTGTATAAGTTTGTGCTTACCACCCGACACAACTTCTACAATTCCATAATGTAGGTATAGAAACCATGGTTAAAGCTGCCTATAGAATCACTCTCAAACCGTTTTTGAATAAAGCGCCTTTTCCAATAGAAAACGAAACGCTTGAAAAATATGAAATAATATAAATAATCGGCTCAAAGCCTAAGTAGAATTGGGTTTAGAGGGAATAATATTTATCGATCATTTTCTTAAAAATCTTAAATTAATATTTAATATTTTTATTTTCAACTTGATCAAATTTTATATTTTTCTTCATAACGAAAATGTTAATAATTAATGAAAAAGGTGTCAACATGAAAAACTTTAAAAATATTACAATGATTTTCCTAGCAGCTTTATGCGGGTTAAAACCTGATTTAAAGGCCTCAGAATTGCCCAATGAGGTGTCTTATAATTTACTTGATGTTTTGAATTATAAAAATTTTGACGCTGCTGTGCTGAGCTTTTTGGGAATTGAAAATCAAGAAATTGAAGAAAAAGATCATTTTTCTCGTTTGGGGGGTGATAATGTTAATTGCATAGCTGAATTTTTGAATATCAAAGAGATGCGCCAGCTTTTTTCTACTTCGAAATTAGTTCATCAAATGCTCCTGGAAAACCCTGATTTTAACATAGACCGCCGATGGAAAATTGAACATATACGCCAAAAACTTCCTATTTTATCTCAGTTATCTACAACATTAAAAGAAAGATTCTCCAATTATCTTTTTAAAAATTTTATCTTGAAAGAACATCCAGAATTTTTAAGGACTTTTTTAGAGCAAAATGTGTCTGCTCCAGAAATGGATTCCTTTAAGGATTGGATTCGTTCAGATTTCCATATTTATCAAAGCTTATATGAAAAGATGATCGAAAGAGGGAATCTTCTAAATTTTGGGACGATTTTCCCTATGGATCCAATGGAGTCACCTCAAGCTTTAGCTAATCTCAGAGGTACTCTTGGTGTGCCTGATTGGAAGGCTTCATTTCGGTGGGAATATAACTTGCGTGATCTTTACAAAACCGAAAAGGCTGACCAGATCCAACCAAATGATTTAAGTCTTGCTTTAAGGTATGCTATTCGTGCGAATAATTTTTCTTTTATGAATTTTTTGATCTCAAAAAAAGTAAGTATCAATCATTATAAGTCTTCAGACAAGACTTTATCTCCTCTTATAATATCAGTACAAGAAAAGAATCTGACAGCTGCGATGATCCTTCTTGACAAAGGTGCGCTTTTTGACAAGGACGATACTGATCTTATGAAATCTATAATTAAATACGGAAATATTGAGATACTCAAATTTTTTATAGATAAGGGACTTTTATTGAGAGATCAAGTTTTTCCTGATTCTCTCGGTTCACACCATGAAAGTGCAAAAAATATGATGAAATTTTTGCTCAAAAAAGGTATGTCTCTAAACAACGTGTGGAGCTCTATGAATCATTCAGCAAAAATGTTTCCTGATACAGCTGTTTTTTTGATTGACATGCATCATAATCACAAAAACGTTCTTTTACAGTATGCGATCAATACATCAGACGTAAACATAGATCTCATTCATTTTTTAGTGAGCAAGTATCGGGATTTTACAACAAAAAAATTCCACCAAAATCTTATTTCTGATTTATCTTTTAAAACGGATCATACATTAAAGGTCTTGATCAATAAAAACCTCATAAACATAGAGCTTAAAGACTTTTCAGAAGCGTTGAGAGAAAAAACGAATCCTGATTATTTGAAGCTGATGCTTGAAACCATGATTAAAAGTAATATTGATATCAATGGATTTTATGATAAAAAAACTCTTCTTCAGAGGGCTCTGGAAGGAAATCATCATGAATTTGCCCACACTTTGATTGAAAAAGGCATTACCGTGCCAGATAACGGGGAGCTCATTTTTCAAGCGATCAAAAATAACGATTTAGAAACAACAAAATTTTTGATTCAGTATAAGGATCAACCAAACGTGACTAAGCTTACTTATATTCATGTAAATAGTAAACAAGAATATTTCCCGATACATTATGCGTGTGTGCATGACAAGCTTGATATAATCAAGCTCTTGATTGAAGAAAACACTATTTTTGTTGAACGGACGCCACATGGGCAATCTATTTTACATATTGCAACATATTGGGGTCATCTTGAAATTATCAAATTTCTTTTAACGACAAACAAAAATCTTTCTTGGAAAGATAACGATGGTTTTACGCCTTCTGATTTAATTCGAAAGAAGATTGATTACAACGAAGAACATAGGATTTTCAACGAGAAACAGGGGTTTATGCCTTCTGTTTTAAAGACAGAAGAGCTCTATAAAAACATTGCAAATCTGTTATTCGAAGATGAAATAAAACGCTTCATGAAGGCTAAGCTCTTTTCTTCAATCCAGGAATGAAAACAAAGATGGACAAGCTGATGATCGTGTATTTCAAGACTGTTGTGAGATAAAAATAGACCTGGTCTGCTGTGATGACAGGGGTGAATTTTATGATGCCAATCAGGAGTACAAGGCCAAGGGGAAGATGAAAATAGAGCATATGTTTTGCATAAGAGATTTGATCTGACTTTTGTAATGTTTTGCGAATCCAGGGCAGCGAGAAAATAAACCCCATCATGAGCCCAATAGAAATCATCGCAATGGGAGGCCATTCCAGGTCTTGGGATATAAAAACATAAAGTGCAACTCCGCCCACAAGCAGGAAAAATTCCTTATAAATCGGTTTATCTTGGGAAACACCCAGCATACCAATGATTTTTTGATAAAAAACAAGAACAATAAAGGTGCCAACGAAAAAACCAACTGTCACATCTAAGATGCTGTGCACGCCCAGGTAAACCCTGGAGGCTCCTATGCCCATGAGTGGGAGTAAAAAAAGATATCGCCACTTCGAGGTGCTTAAATGAAGAAAAAGAACGAGCCAAAAAACCGTTGCAATTTGTGTATCTCCACTGGGGAAACCGAAGGGATCATTGATGGGAATAAGGTGTAAATCATGATCGGGGCGATCTATTTGGAACAGATTTTTAAGTAACCCATTGATAAAGAGTGAAAACGGCATCAAAAACCCTAAAGCTGGGAATATGATTTTCCGGTGATTTACCCAATACCCAAGGGCAATGATGGAAAGATAAAGATATTCATTAAAAACTTTTGGAAAGAGTTTAAAAAACATGGTCAAAGAATCAGTTCTGTAGTCTAAAATCCACTGTGGATCTATGTCTAAATAGCCTAGCATATTAAAATGTACCCCCCATTTTTGTCTAGTGTATCATAAATAATTGTATGTGCACGCTCTAATTTGAGAGCTAAAAGTAAATGAATCCTTAATGGGTTTTTAAAAAAATATTGCTTTTTTTAAAGGGTTTGCGCAAAGTTAAAAAGAGTTAATGTAACTTCTGCCTCAAAGTTACCCGTCTCCCAGGTCGTCATCCTCGAAAACAATAGTTTTCGGGGATCTCCCTTTCTCTCATTACGCAAGAGAGAAATTTGTATGAGCACAAGGGAGATCTCCAAAACTAAAGTTTTGAAGATGACAGCGCTGGGGGGAGATGGTTTTAATGAATAGTTACGAGTTAATAATGATGAAGGATAGTATTAAATTGAGTACGAAAGAATTTCTTGTAAGCGCAGGGCCAGAAAAGTTGGCTGATATTTTGCTTCATATCCACGAATCAAAGCCCGATATGAAAAAACAGTTTGAGATGTTGTTTCAAGGCCTGGATCCATCCCCTAAAAAACTCCTGTCCATGGTAAAAAAAGAAATTGGGAATTTGGCCAAGGCAAAGGCAGGAGCTCGGGATCAAAAAGTTGTTGCAATTAGGGACCGGTTGGAACAATTGCGTTATTCCATATATTACGATGTTAAACGATCAGATGTGAATGCGGCCAAAGAGTTTTTCTGGGAATTTATGGATTTGGCTTTTCCTACAATTTTTAGAATTTATAATAACGATGCCATCATTATCCCCGTTTTCAAAAAAGCCCTGGAGAATGTTGGGCAAGTTTACAAAGAATTCCGCGAACCAAAAATTGGTGACCTTGTGGATATCATCATTGTCAAACTCTCCAAGATGAGACTATATTCTCAAATTTACGAGGATATCATTCCGGCCTTTAAAGATGCCCTTGGTAAAGAGGGGCTGGATCTTTTGGGCGAAAAACTTGAACCCATGGTAAAAAAAGACAATGTCGAGTTCTTAAAACACATTTTAAAAAGCATTGCCGATGCGAAAAAAGACGTGGATCTTTACATCAGATTTTCAAATTTGATCGATCCCATGACCCAGGAAGATTATTTACATGTGGCGGAAAAATTGATTGAACAGTGGCGCGGGGATGAGGCGATAAAGTACTTATTTGATTCAAATATTGGCGTTTACCATATCCTTGCCAGGCGAAAAATGGAGCTTCAGCTTCAGGCTTTAGAACTTTGTGGTGAATATCAAAGGGCCCAAAAAGAGAGGATAGATTATTTTAAACAAACTCTTGAAATATGGATATATGGAGAGATTCTCAAACATGCAAGGTCTGAAGAAAAGGAATCTTTTATTCAAGAAGCCATAAACCATGCCATGGACTTTTTGAATTTTGAAAAAGGCTTTCGTTTTTTGGTCAACATGAAAGAACTTATGTATGCCGGGAAAATGGTTCGGCTCAGACTCAACACCTTGAAAAACATTCTTGAGACAAAGCTTGGCATGAGCGCATTTGAATTCCATGATGTTGACCCTTTAGCAGCTGTTCTGATCTATCGAAAACTTATTGGATCTTTAAATATTGATCGTGATGAATACAATATTGCTGAAATATTAATCATGTGTGAATCGCTCAAAGATAAAATTCAAGACTGGGAAACGTATCCGCCCCATGATGAATACAGGGATAAATTTTTGAAAAAACATGAAAAGAAATATTATTTTGTGCGTGTATATGAGCAACACATGAATGCTTATAAAAATAGAATGGACGAAGAATGATCCGTTTATTAGACGCCAACATCATCAACCAAATCGCCGCAGGGGAAGTCATCGAGCGCCCCTTCTCCGCCATTAAGGAATTGGTTGAAAATGCCCTGGATGCAGGGGCAACGGACATTCGTGTGAGCGTGCGCAACGGGGGGCAAACGCTGATGATCATTGAAGATAATGGCTCTGGCATGTCGCCAGAAAATTTGGCTCTGGCACCTTTGCGTCACACAACCTCAAAATTACAAGAAGATGATCTTTTTAACATTCGCACCATGGGATTTCGAGGGGAAGCTTTGGCCTCCATTGGATCGATCGCAAGGATGACGATTTCAAGCAGAACAGCAGATTCTGATACCGCCTGGTCTTTAAAAGTTGAAGGGGGAGTGACGGGAAAAATAGAGCCATGTTCAGGCACAAAAGGGACCAAGGTTGAGATCCGGGATATCTTTTTTGCAACGCCCGCAAGGCTCAAATTCCTCAAATCCCCCACAGCTGAGATGTCGGCCATTGTGGATGTGATCAATAAGCTCAGTCTATCTCACCCGGATGTCTCCTTTACCTTAAAAGATGACAACAGAGTTTTTCTCGATCACCCACGAGTCCCTGATCTTAAAACAAGACTTCAAAGTGTTTTGGGGGAGGATTTTGGGAAAAACAGTGTGGAAATTGACTTTAAGGGAGTGCGCGGATTTGCCAGCCTTCCCACATTTAACCGGGGCAACAGGGCCCATCAGTTTTTCTTTGTCAACGGCAGGTGTATTCAAGATTCTTTGCTTTTGGCGGCCGTCAAAGTTGCCTATCAAGATCTGCTCTCCTACGACCGTTACCCCATTTTGGCGCTATTTATCGATATCGACCCTGCAGATGTTGACGTGAACGTTCACCCGGCAAAATCTCAAGTGAGATTTCAAGATGCGCAAAATATCAAATCCTTGGTCATTTCTGCCCTCAAACAAGCCCTTTTTGGATCCTCCCACAAAACATCAACCACTGTCTCTGACCGTGTTGTTTCGAGTTTTTCTCCTTCTTTTATGCCAAGTTCTATGCCAACGAATATGCCCTCTAATATCCCTCTTACCCCTCAAAATGGCTTTCGATTTGATTCATCCCCTTCCAAACCCGCCCTTCCCTTTGAATTTGAGACCAAAATTTTCCAAAGCCTGGATCAAACCTATCCTCTGGGGCACGCAAAAGCCCACCTGCACGGAAATTATATTGTGGCGCAAACCGAAGAAGGCCTGATTTTGGTCGATCAACACGCCGCCCATGAGCGCCTGACCTATGAAAAAATGAAGGCGGATTTTTATGCCAAAACGGTCAAACGTCAAACGCTTTTGATCCCCGAAATCGTCGATTTAGCCCCCGATCAAATAGACACGCTCATGAGTTTTCAAGAAATCCTTGGGCAATTTGGTGTGAGAATAGAAAAATTTGGAACTTCCGCCGTCATTGTGCGGGAAATCCCTGCCATTTTTGGCAACACCACATTTAAATCCACGCTACTCACGTTGGTTGAAAATTTCCAGGAATCGGGCGACAGCCAAACCTTAGAGATCAAAATCAACGAAATCATCTCCTCCAAAGCCTGCCATGGAAGCGTGCGATCGGGCAGAGAATTAACCCTACCCGAAATGAACGCCCTCTTACGGGAAATGGAAGCCACCCCTTTTTCCGGCCAATGCAACCACGGCAGACCCACCTACGTGGATTTAAAACTCAAAGACATCGAACGCTTGTTTGGGCGGACTTGAGGTCTTACAGTTTACTCTGGAAAGTTTTTTAAATGATCAAGATTTATCTTATTAAATATTTTCAAGCGTTTCATTTTTTATTGGAAAAGGCGAATAACATAAGAATCGCCATCATGTAAATATAAAAAACGAACTCACTTCTCGATCTTCAGATCCACCAAAGAGGTAATTTTCTCACCCTTGACACCGCAAGGAACGATTTTCGAAAATGCATTCAAATCAGGATTCATATTGACTGAAATTCCATGAAAACTGATGCCTTTGCGGATGCGAATGCCGATGAAGGCGATTTTTGAGGGGCCTTTTTCAGGGTGATTGGCCCACAGGCCAATGTGGGAATCGTTGTTAATGATGTCTACGCCCATCTCTCTTAAGGGCTTTGCCACGGACTCTTTTAAAACCCGAAGGTATTTTTTTAAATCATTGTCAAACCGGCTCATTTTCATCATCACATAAATGATCTTTTGTCCAGGACCATGATACGTCACCTGCCCTCCCCTGGATGTTTTGATAAAAGGAACTCCTGCATCTAAAATGTCTTCTTCCCTTGCGGATGTCCCAAGGGTATAAATCGGCAGGTGTTCCACAATCAAAATCAATTCTTTTTGAGTTCCCTGGGAAATTGCTTCCACTCTTTTTTCCATAAAATCAAGAGCCGCCTCGTAAGGAACCGGTTCAGATTCAATTTTCCACTCTACATCATCAAACTCTGTCCCGAAATATGGAATCATCCCAGAATATCCTTCATTAAACTTATCATGATCAATGATAAGGTTGAAATAATCGATGTCAGCGCAAGGACTGTTTTGATCCAATGGGGGTTTTTAGAGAATTGTTGCCCCAAAATATACACAACAAAGGCCGTCGGGGCAGACGTTGCGATGATCAGGGAATAGAGCCAATAGCCGTTGAGCTCAAAGATATATTTTCCCACAATGAATCCAATCAAGGGATGTATGGCATTTTTGAATAAAACAATCCATAAAACCTCTTTCGTAAATCGTGTATTTTTCAAATCAATACTTCCAAGGGTTAACCCAAAGGTAAATAAACCAAGGGCTGGTGTCCCCACGCCCAGCTTTTGAATCACGGACAGCATAACCGGATGGGGATTCATTTGAAAAATATTCAAAACAACGGCCAGAATTGGAATCATGACCAAAGGCGTGGATATAATTTGGAAAAGTTTCCTCAAAATATATTTTTCTTTGTGATAAAACAAATTCAAAATGATAATAAAAATTGTTTGAATTACAATGACTTGTAAAATATTACTCATGATCCCGGCGCTTGGATCTCCCAAGATCAAAGCTGTGGCTGGAATAATGTATATGGACGTATTTGCATAACTTGAGGCCAAAATTTTAATACATATTTCTTGCTTTTCTTGTTTTTTATAAATAAACGTAATCCCTACAGCCATGATTAAAAATGTCAAAATATAGCTTGAAATATACCCTGTGTTAAAAAGTTTCGAAAAATCCTGGCGCACAATAGAGCTAAATAAAAAACAAGGCGTTCCGATTTTATATAAAAAAAGTGCGAATCCATCGATTTGAACTTGCGTAAAAAGCTTTTTTTGCTGACAAACAAACCCAATCAGAAGAATTAAAAAAATAATTGGTAGGGATTCGCTCGCAGACATTTACTATGATTTTTACTCTAAATTACACCTCCATAATTTTATATTATTATGAAGGTATATTCAAATATAAAATACACTATTTGCCAGAGATTACGCTTCACCTTGGAACTTGCTGAATCCTTTTTTCTCATCAAATGTACGAAGCTTTTCTACGTGCATCCAGTGATAAGGCACAAGAGCCTGCAGCAGAGTGATCACATCCGCGTCCACCATATCGCCGGTTTTTAAGAAACGACATTGTAGGTGAGGAACAAGCTGCGGGATTGTTCCCGTGGAAGGATAAACTTGAGACCCTCTGCAGGCAACGACTTTGAGTTCAAATCCAACGGTCTTTGCAACGGCAGAAATCGTATCCCCAAAATGGGCAATATCACCGCTCGCTTCGATAAACACGTCCACCCCAACAAGTTTTTCGGCTTGAATCACAGGAGCCTTTAATGTTTTCATGACCTCACGGTTGAGGCTTTTATACTCTCTGCCCACCCATGCATCACATTTTTTACCCATATTTTCAATAATCGCGTTTGCAAAGGCGCTTGTTTTACAGCCCTTTTCATCACCCACCACATCACGAGGCATGACTTTACCCTCTTGGAGTGTGTAAAATAAAGCTTCTTCAATAATATCAGCTGATTTGAATTCATTTAAGAAACGCAGCATCATCATACCAGAGAGCAACATCGCCGAAGGGTTAATCACATCTTTGCCTGCATATTTTGGCGCAGAGCCGTGGACAGCTTCAAAAATTAAAACATCATCTCCATAATTGACCCCAGGGGCAAATCCAAGGCCCCCAATCAAAGCAGAGGAAAGATCACTTAAAACGTCTCCGTTCATATTGGTCATGACTAACACATCAAATTGCTCTGGCTTTTTCACAAGCTGGTGAGCGCAGTTATCAACGACCACATGGCCTGTTTCAAACTCAGGATATTCCGTTGCGATCTCTTCGAATGTGCGTTTGAGCAACCCTTCGGTCATTTTCATGATGTTGGCTTTTGTGGCACAATGCACTTTTTTGCGCCCTTCTGCTCTTGCGTGCTCAAAGGCCAAACGTACAATACGTTCACATCCTTGACGTGTGATCAGTTTCAAACACTGCCCCGTACTCGAGTTTTGCATATGCTCAATCCCCGCGTACACATCTTCCACGCTTTCACGCACAATCACCAGGTCAATATTGCGGCCAGAATACGGCGTTTTCACCCCTGGAAATTCTTTGATGGGGCGGATATTTCCATAGGTTTCAAAGAGTTTACGCAGCGTGACGTTAGCACTTTTTTCTCCAAATCCAATGGGAGTTTCAAGTGGCC
>CAIYWZ010000188.1 GCA_903930075.1 uncultured Alphaproteobacteria bacterium
AGCTACCCCTGCCACTGCGGTTCATTAGCTCAGTAGGTAGAGCACCTGACTTTTAATCAGGGTGTCACTGGTTCGAATCCAGTATAGCCCACCAACATTGGAGTATTTCCCCGTGGGACTAAGTTTAGGTCATTTGTTGGTTGTTTTAATTGTGGTTTTGCTTCTTTTTGGGGCAGCTAAAGTGCCACAAATCATGTCAGATCTTGCAAAGGGTGTAAAAGCCTTTAAAGAAGGCATGAAAGAAGACGACAAAACAAACACAAAGGTGGACTGATGCTGCCCTTTGGAGGATGGTGGGAAATATCACTCATTGCACTTCTGTCATTTGTTCTCCTCAAACCCGAAGACTATAGAATTCTCCTCAAATCCCTTGGAAAAATCATTTCAAAAATTAATTTCTACAATTTCAAACTCCAGGCCTATCTCGAATCTCTTGCCCATGAAGAAGATGAGAAAAAGTGAATCTATCTTTGCTGGTACCCCATATACACGAAATAAAGAAACGATTTATCCTCTGGCTTTTGCTCTGGGCGATGTGCGCGATGTGTATTTATTCTTTTAAGGATCAAATCTTAAAGTTTATTCTGCAGCCTTTGAACGAAACGCTCATCATGACGCATGTGACAGAAGGGTTTATGATTACACTCAAACTGATCGTCATGGGCGGCCTCATTTTGAGCATTCCCTTTGCCCTTTACCAAGTTTGGGGATTCATGCGCCCTGGTCTTTATAACCATGAAAAAAGATTCTGGATTTGGATGATCATTTTAAGCATTGTTCTATTTTTAGCTGGAGTTATCTTTGCCCATTTCTTCATCCTGCCCCTTGCCCTATCGTTTTTAAGATCTTTTGGGGGAGAGGACATCAATACAAAGTTTTTGCCCTCTTTAAGCGCCTATTTAGGGTTTTACATGAATCTTATTTTGGCCTTTGGGTTAAGTTTTGAATTTCCAATCCTTTTGCTGCTTCTTGGGAAAATGAACCTTATTTCTGCCCAGCAATTAAAAGAACGCCGAAGAATCGCCATCGTCCTCATCTTCACCTTTGCCGCCATCGTCACCCCTCCTGATATTTTGAGCCAAATTTCCCTGGCCATTCCTTTGGTTGGGTTTTATGAAATCGTGATTTTATTGCTCAAAAATATTCATCAAAAACGAATCTGATCACTAAAATGGTGTCAATATATGCTCTTTTATGATATAATCTCATAAAAAATGATGTTGGAGTTATCATAAAAAATGACCACTGAAGGAGGCTTAAAAAAGCCTATAAGACATACGATTGATTGGGAAGATCCTGATTTTTATAATCTTGAAAAGATTGAAGAAGAAATGCGCCGGGTCAGTGATATTTGCCATACCTGCAGGCGATGTTTTAACTTATGCAATTCGTTTCCTGTTCTGTTTGATAAAATTGATGAAGGCGCAACGGGAGAGGTTGACAGTCTAACCCGGCAAGATATGGAAGAGGTTGTTCATAATTGCACATTGTGTGACATGTGTTATATGGTCAAATGCCCCTATGTTCCGCCCCACCCTTTTAATGTTGATTTTCCCCATCTGATGTTGCGGTTTAAAGCTGCTTTGCAAAAACAAGGTGGATTGCCGCGTATTCCACAAGAGCTTGCAAAAATTGACCGTAATGCCAAGTTTATGGGGCCTTTGGGTGATTTTATCAACTGGACGACTAAGATTGAAAATAAGCCGGCGCGCGCAATCATTGAAAAAACAACAGGCATCCATAAAAACGCAGCCATTCCAAAAATTGCAAGGAAACCTTTGATTTCAAGGGGAGAAACTTATGCTCCAAACCCTGATGCGCCTGCCTTTAGGAAGAAAAAAGCGCTTGTTTATACAACTTGTTTCATGAATTATAATTCTCCAGATGTGGGTTCAAAATTAATTAAGCTTTTGGCTCATTTTGGCGTGGATGTTGAGCTGGCTTATCCTGGATGTTGCGGTATGCCCCTTCTTGAGCAAGGGAATATTGCGGGCGTTGTGGATCAAGCCAAACGTGTTGCTGAAAAACTCTCTGGGGAAATGGATGTGATTGCATTGGTGCCCTCATGTGCATTGATGCTCAAATCAGAGTGGCCCTTGTTGTTGCCTGAAAATGAGCATGTCCTGAACTTGAAGGAAAAAACAAAAGATATTGCTGAATATTTGGTGGACATTGTCAAAGAATTTGGTGCACCAGAAGGGCTGAAGTCTCTTGGAGAAGAAAACATAACTTTGCATCTGTCATGTCATTCCAGGGCTCAAAATATGGGGCAGAAAGCAGGGAAACTCTTGGAACTCATTCCTGGAACCAAAGTTCATATCATTGACCGCTGCGCAGGGCATGGCGGTTCCTGGGGCATGATGGTAGATCACTTTGAAGTGGCGATGAAAATTGGAAAACCCGTGTTTGATAAAGCCGTCCAAATTGGAGGCCCCGTCACGTCAGAATGCCCTTTGGCCAAAGATCACATTGCCCAAGGGGTTGAATCAAGCGGCTTACGGGTATGTCATCCTTTAGAATTATTGTTAGAAAGTTATGGATTATGAAACTGATCAGTTTAGAAGACTACACAAAAATACGAGACCAAAATAGAGAAAAAATCATTGCGTTAAAAGCAAAACGTTCCCTGTGCGTGGGGCCCGATGCCAGATTTATGTTTGAATGCTATGAAACCCTTTGGACACAGATTCAGGAAATGTTATACGTGGAGCGCGGCGGAAAAGAACAGGAAATCGATGAACTTGCGGCCTATACTCCCTTAATCCCCCAAGGATCAGAACTGGTGGCAACTTTGTTTTTTGAGATTGAAAACGAAAAACTTCGAGGGGAAAAACTCTCTTTATGGGGGGGCATTGAAAAAAGCGCATTTTTATCCATTGGGGGGGATAAAATTTACGCTCAAAATGCCGATAATCTTGAGCGCACAAATGCCTTTGGAAAAACCTCGGCCGTACATTTTTTAAGGTTTACATTCAATCAGGAGCAGAAAAAAGCATTTGCCCATGGACAAGTCATCCTTGGATTTGATTTCCCAGCATATGCCCATATGGCCGTTGTGCCTGAGGTGATAAAAGAAGCTCTGATAAAGGATTTTACATGAATCAAGAACGGGTTCTTGAGATTTTAAGGGGAGAGCGTTCAAGCGCAGATCTCCTGAAATATCTGCTTCTGGCAAGTGATGAAATTTTTGAAACGCAAATGCCTTTACATGAAGGAAACTTGAAAGAAAGGGTTTTTGAAGTCATTCTGCAACGGTTTGAAACCTTGGTTTTTGCAAAGCCTTTTTTACACAAGCTTGCCCTTTTTTCAATACCACAAATTTTAAATGCCCCTGGAGAGATATGTTCTTTTTTGAGCTTAACCCAAAAACATATTGGAGATGATTTTCCTGAAACTTTCAAAATCGCACTGTTAGGAATTTTTATAAAACTATATCCAACTTTTTTACAAGACGAAACCCAAGACTTAGGGGCCCTGATGGCAGAATTAGATCAAACTCTCAACTTTTTTAAACCTTTTGTTAACCTTTTTCTGTTAAAAGTCTAGAAGTATTAATTAATTAATGGAGAAAATAAATGGATAATGCTTTTAAAAATACAGGACTTCCTGAGTTAGATATCAATGCGATCATGAGTTCTTATAAAAAAAACCTCGATACCATTCACACCGCAAACCAAGTGGCTGCCGATGTTGTAAACTCTTTGAGTGGATTGCAAAACAAATTCATGCAACAAACACTTGAAGATGTAAGCATCATCATGAAAAAAATGATGGATACATCAAACGCTTTTAAACCCACGGAAGCGATCAAAGAATACACAAAAATGAACCAAGAGACATGGACAAAAACCATGAATCACGGGAAAGATTTGGCAGACATGATGGCAAAAACCGGATCAAAGGTCTCCGATCTTTTGAAAGAACGCGCACGCGAACAGATGGAAGACATCTCAGCCGAATTTACAAATGCATATAAAAAGACAAAGCATTAAACTTTGGCCAGATCATAAATAGAAAATACTCTTCTATTGTCTTCGATCCATTGTTCTGCTTCACGGTGCAGCGGGAATATTTCTTCTAGGCAAACCCAGAAATCACTGCCTGGGTTGCTGGCATATTTAAAATTTGCAATACAATGAGCGCAAATATAATCGATGACGGACATTGGCGCAAAAACAAGACAAATCGCAACAGAAAAATTCCCTGTTCTGGTTGAAGAAATGCCTAAACTGGAACTCAACGCTTTGATTGTGATGCGGGGGTTTGGAACACCCAAAATTTCTGCATATTCATGGGTTTTTTCTAGAGCTCTTTCGTACAGTATTTTTCGTAAAAAATTAGTCACCAGCGTCAGGACACTGATGTCTTGGCTCACGCGTGTAATCTGAAAGTAATCGCTTACAATCTGGACTGTATTGACATCTCCTATGCGATGAACAACCTCGAGATCCTTCCCCATAATCGCAATTTTGTCCCCCTGTTCGAAAACAATATTTCGCACTGGGGCATCGTGAGGAACCGTATCCCATACCCACTGTTCAAAATCTTTCAAGATAGGGGAGAGATCACCTGTGACATTGGCGGGAAGTGTGATGACGACTTTATTCCCCTTCAGGCGGCAACTCATCTTTGACACACCTCTTTTAAAGATATATTCAGCCGGCAAAGGCCCGAGCATAGAAGGAAGATTTGTTTTTGTTATCATTATGAATGTATCATAGCGCTTTTTAGAAAAAAATTAAAGAGAATTTACAACAAAATCATACTTGTTTTTTTGTAAAAATTTATCGGTTATTAAGATTTTTGTGTCACATTATATCTTGTAAACGCCAGTTCGGGATTAAGTTCTTAAATTTGCAATGAAATATCAGAAATAGTAGGTTTATTTTTTCTAAACTGATAAGCAATCAAAGTTCCCGCAATATGTATCAAAAAATTAAGCGGCGAACGATGTCTGGTAG
>CAIYWZ010000189.1 GCA_903930075.1 uncultured Alphaproteobacteria bacterium
CTCCCGGTTTTTACATGGATCAAGAGAGCTTGTGGAAAGGTTCTTTTGGGTACCGTACATTGTATTTCTGAAATTACGACAAGGGAGATCTCCAAAACTAAAGTTTTGAAGATGACTGCGGTGGGGGTGGTGAATAGTTACCTTTATTTAAGTATTAAAAATACCAAAGTGTCAGATTTTTCAACCCAAAGAGGATATTTCTTTTGGCCCTTACACATAAAAAAACTTACTTGAAAAATCTCTAAAATATGCTATATTAAAATCAGGTAATTTAAAAAAAGAGGTAAAATAATGATGGGATATGAACCAAGGTTTTTTGACCCCAAAAACGACGTCGCATTTAAGCGTGTCTTTGGCCAGGAAGACCATAAAGATGTGTTGATCGACTTTCTCAATGCCGTTTTTGAGGACCGGCATCAGGCGCCGATTCAATCGGTTGAAATCCTAAATCCCTACCAAATTCCGCCCCACCAACAGGCCAAGGCCTCCATTGTGGATGTTTTGTGTAAGGACAGTCAGGGGAATATTTATATTGTGGAAATGCAGGTTCCCCGTCAGCCGGATTTCTTGAAACGCGCGCAGTTTTACGCCTCCAATGAATATGTGACCCAATTGGAAAAAGGGTTTGATTATGGCGAACTTCGGCCTGTGATTTTGCTGAGCATCGTCAATCACATTCTGTTTCCAGGCAATGATAAATGCATCAGCGACCACGCAACCCTGGATATCAACACCAAAGATCATCACCTTAAAGATATCCAATATACCTTTATCGAGCTGCCCAAATTCAAAAAAACCCTGGAGGAAGTGACAACCATCAAAGATCAATGGATTTATTTCTTCAAAAATGCCCACACAGACATGGATATCCCCGAATCTGTAAGGGGAACCCAAATCTATACCGCCTACGAATCCCTTGAGAGATTTCGCTGGAATGCCAAGCAAAGACGCGATTACTTTGAAGTAAACCTTGCCATGATGGATGAAAATGTGAGAACCCGGCATGCGGTGAATAAGGGGAGAGAAGAAGGTAGGGAAGAAGGCAGGGAAGAAGGACAGAAGAAAGGTCGTCATGAGGAAAAACTCGAAACCGCACGGCGATTTTACACCTTAGGTCTCTCCGATGAGATGATCATTCAAGGAACAGGAATTTCGATGCAAGATCTGTTGGAGATTAAAAAAAATATTGAAAAATGAGAAAAGTACTCACCGCGATTTTAATAAGCTTCACGCTCGAAACCCCTAAACTGATGGGGATGGAAATTCAAGGGGAGCATCCTGATGTTTCCCCATATTCTTCGACGCAGCTTGTCGTTGCAGAAAATACCCAGGCACTCATTCAAGAAAAAATCGGTCACGATGACCTTATTCGGCAGGTTTTTCTCTTTTTACCCTTGCTTGATGTATTGCATATGAAGGAGACGAGTCGCTGGTGGAAAGGCGTGGGTTCAAAAGCAACAGATCATCTCAATCATCGCATTTTAACACAAGATCTTAGCGCCCATTTCAAAACTTCCAGAAGAACATTTCTATTATCACCATGGTCAGTATGTGTGTGCTTGCTCAGAATTTTGCCTTTTGATCGCGACGGATCCGGGTGTGAGTTATAAAGATAGGCTGCGGGGCACGCAGAGGCTAGTTATTAAGTATTGTGTATTTGAAAAAAAGTTCAAAATCCAAGCGGTGGAGGCTTTGGAGTCGCTCCGTCAGGCCAATGAGAAAATGTTTAATCCCTGGTGTGCGCAGAACTTAAAATGGCTTAGAAAATCGATACATAAGAAGTAACTCTCCTAGAATGAGGGGTCGGATGTAAAAATAATTATTGACAAAACATTCATATTTTGTCATTATATTTTTACTAAGGGGGAAATCTTTATATTTGGAGAAGACCCATGACACTTGATATCCTAGAAATTACCCAATCCCTACTGTTGTCTTTTAAACAAGGCAATCTTGACTGCATTTTCAAAGACCACCCCCATGACCGTAAACGCGACGTGGGCGCCAAGCCTGTTTTGAATTTGATGGGCACAAATGGCATGTTTTCGGGCGAAACCTGCATTTTCCGCACCCTTCATTTTGAGCTGATTTATCCCGTATCCGTGCCTGTGTTGGAGGATTTTTTAGACTTTAGCGAACGCGTGGATGATCTGTTGAATGAATTTTTGCAAGAAAATGATCATTTGTCCCTAAAATACACGCCAAGATTTAATGTCGACACCCATAAATGCCTCTATTTATCGGTTTTCACCCTGGATTTTACGCCCCAGGGGAGTTTGTATGCACAGGAATCAACACAGGAATCGCAGGAATTGTCCCATGTCGCATAAAATGAACATCGCCATCAACGACATCCCCTTTCCCCTCCAGGGCCTTGAAAGTCTAGACGTGCGCCTGCATCCCTTAAACACCTCGGAAATCCTAAGGAGCGACGACGGAAGCCTTTTGTATACCCCCGAAGACGGGCGCATGGAGATTGTTTTGGAAGGGAAGGGGAGCCTGCACCCCATTTTGACCGACGTGAGAAAGGGCGCGCACTACACGCTCTCTCACCCCTTGCCCCTATGGACCAAAAGTCAAACCCCACCAAGACTCCACCAGGGCCCATGTATTTTAAAAAACGATGCAAAGGGGTACCTGCCAATTTTCTCATGCATTTTAAGCGACTTTGAAATCAAAACCGAAGTCCTATCCCTTCAAGTGCACTTTAAATTTGTGTTTGAGGAGGTGTAAATTATGGTTATTCTTGTTTGAAGCGGGCACACCCCTCTTTTTTATTTTTAACCTTGCGTTTTTTAATATAACTCACTATATATATTTTGATATTCACCATAAACATGAAAGAAACTTGAAAAATGAAAAAAGTACTGACGATCGTTTTAGCCTCTGTCTTGAGTATTCAAAACACGAGGGGCATCATGGCAAGCGATGCACCCGGAATTGGAGGCGATGATAACACGGCTCTGGCAAAAACCCTGCAAAATCGCGATCAAACCGATGCGATTGTTTCCTATTTACCCCTGAAAGAAATCGGGCGCAATCGATTGGTGAGTAAGAGTTGGAATGAGTGGATTCAAAGGAACATACAACACTTATCTCCCCATGCCACATGGGCAGATATTCAAGGTTTTTTGAATTTTCCAGACCTCAAAATCCCTTTTTATTATTCCCCAAAAAATGCCAGGAGGAATATGAACGATTTTTTCCTTAAGCCTGATTCCTGGGAGATGATGCTTCCTCTTTTAAAAAATAAAAAGCATGCCCTCCAAGATCAGCAGCTATTTTTAGAGGAAGGGCTCGGCTCAACCAAGCAAAGAGTCACACCTATTCTGGATATGCTTTTTAACGCAGAGCGTACTAGAGAAGAAAAACAAGAATTCATCCAGAATTCTTTGCTCAATCCTGAAGTCATCACTTTCCTTGGAAAAACCCCCGCATTGATGGATGAGATAAAGATTGAGGCAGGAACCAGAAATATGATCATAGAGCGTTTTCATTTTTTAGAAACTTTATTAAGAGCGATCGCCCCTCGAGATACGTATGAGCATCTTATGCCGTATGAGTATCTTATGTATGTTGAGTATGTAATGAATCAATCTAACATCTCCTTCAAAGCTCTAGGATTGCTTGGTATTGCAGTGAACACGAACGTATACTATGATCGTAGAATCGATGCCACAAAGACTTTAGCCAGTCTAGGAGAAGAATATAAACCTCAAGCAATAGAAATTTGCGGCTCCATCGCCACAGATACGAACGTAACCTATTGGAGTAGAATCAATGCCGCAAGGATTTTAGCAAGGTTGGGAGAGGAATATAAATATCAAGCAGCACAAGCTTACTTTTCCATCGCCACAGATACGAACGTAGACCCTGGGCATAGAATCGAGGCCGCAAAGATTTTAGCAGGGTGGGGAGAGAAATATAAACTTCAAGCAATACAAATTTGCCGCTCAATTGCCCAGGCGACTCAGGATAGCTGTATAAAAGCCTGCGCCGAACAAGCTTTAAGATCCTTGCGCGGCTTTTAAGAAAAAAGGAGCAAACGTAGACTTGAAGAGAAAAAGTTAAGACAAGGGCGCGCACGATACGCTCTCTCACCCGTAGGGGTACCTCCCGATGTCCCCTTGTATTTTTAAGCGACTTTGAAATCAAAACCGAAGTCATATCCCTTCAAGTGCACTTTAAATTTGTGTTTGAGGAGGTGTAAATTGTGGCATCGTACCCTACTGTGATCTAATATCCTTGGTCAGAGAACTGTTCAGAGTCATTTTTATTTATTGGGTTTTTATTTTTACTTCGCGTGAATGTGGGATCAGACACCTTTGACCCCCGTTGGTTTGCAAACATGCACAAGCACAAAGACCTACGCGAGGCGGATAAATTTGTGGTCTACACCGGTCCAACCATGGATGTAGAAGGGGGCAGGGCGCTGAATTTTTGTGACCTTGATCAGTTGTTTTTGAGCTAAAATGCCTTGCAAATAGGC
>CAIYWZ010000190.1 GCA_903930075.1 uncultured Alphaproteobacteria bacterium
ATAATCTATAAGCTCCGCCTCATTCATATAGTTTAAATCTCATTTTAGGTTAATTTACAATAACCTATAGCACATATTGCACCTTAACCGAATGACATTGTTAAGGGAAGACCCGCCCGATTCAATTTTAATACGTTTTTCGTGTGGTAACGCTGCCTCTTCGGCAAGCACTTTATTTTTCGCGCTCGCATTGGACTTAACCGCAATAAAGGCAACGATAAGAAACGTCAGAACGCCAAAGCTACCAAAGAAAAACAGTTTTTGTTTTGTTTTGACATATTCAGGCAGCGACGATTGGAGCAATTCGATTTTTTCACGTAACATTCTGGCCTCCGTCGTTGCGAACAACATATAAATTCGCTGTCTCTCCGGGCTCAAGCACACATTTACTTAAACAAAGGGAGAGATCACCGTTTTGGTAGAAATCTTTCTCACATAAAACCATGGCGCTGTCACGTGTATTGGTAACGGAAAAGACAAAACCCACGAAGACAGAATCGTTCAGTTGGTGCGTCAAAACAGCGTCCAGTCCGACGGCCGCTGTACGTGTATCTGAATAGGTGCAGGGTTTGCCGCGACCAGCCGCTAAGTGTTTAATGACGCTGATCAAGGCATCAACGTTCGCTGTGGAAGCGGACGAATGCATCTGTGATTGAAGCGATTGCCGGAAAGACGTTGGCAAAAAAGGTTCAGGGTTTAAGTCTTTCTTCGACCCTTCGGCTTCATTTTTTAACAGAATGGTCGTAGACCCCCTCGCACCAGGCACAAGGGTTAAATCTTGCAGCGCGCCCCCTTCCGTAACAATCGTGATGGTTTGCTTGGTCTTGACGCCCTTTAAGAACAGGTGCCCATTGGCGTCATCTTTTTCAACGATAACCGTATCGTCCAAGCCAATCACTTCACGCAGACGATCTCCTTGCACGGAGATGCGGGTCAGTCCCGACTCACTCACCTTCACAACAATAGATTGGGTATCATCAAAGCTAAATTCTTGTTTTTCGGCGTGAAGGATGGTTGCAAAGGGCGGCAAGCAACAGGCAAGGTAGCCGAGAAGACACGATAAACGTGTGATTAAAGAGCGTTTCATGATGTTTGTTCCTTTGTTATCGTTACATCTTTTGTTTCTAACGGAAGCTCAGTTAATGCATCATTATCGGCATCCATATCCAACGGTTCTTTGCGGTTAAGCGTAAATTGGGTGAGTTGGAGAAAGCGGCCCTTATTAAACACAAAATTCAATTGATACGTTTGCTCGTGTGCACTGACACGCTCTTTCCCGACGTAGGTTGAAAACGTACCGGTGACATAGACGGTCATGGTTTTTTCAATCACCTTAATTTCTTTCGGGGAAAACGTGGTGGTGGCATTGTTTTTCTGAAGGGCATCCGTATCTCTCACTAATTTCTTTTGAATTTTCCCTGAAAAATCTGGGCTTACATGGCGCATCGCCAGTTCAGCTTGATAACCAATTGTTTTGGCAGACACATTCAACAGCAGATTCGTCAAATAAAGCGACCATTCTTCAAGGTAACTTTCGGAGACACTGTTCCCCTTGATCCAAACATCTTTTGTAATGGAGGGTGGAAGGACAATAATCTTTTCTGTAACCGTCAAGCGTTCCGCAACTTGAAGAATATTAAGCAATAACGAAACACCTAAAAAGCCGAGAAGAAAATTCTTTTGGGAAACAATCTGGTGATAACGATTAAGCGTGACGGCATAATCCATAATACATACCTCCTTGAAAGACGTTTTATAAACGCGTAAGAAATCAGTTAGCCAATATATTCACGTATGTAAGACGGCGGCGTTACTGGGTATTTTGCTTTGTTGTGAACAAGGTTCCAGTAGAGAACACCTTCTAAGGTTCCCCGACCAAACGTCTTTTTAAACCATCGAATGCCAAAAATCAGCAATCCTCCCAATACAAATCCGATAAAGGGATGTCCCATAATGGAGAGAACAACGATCGGTGCGGCAACGGTTATAAATTCTGAGATGGGCCAAAACAGGATCCGCGACGGCGCATCCAAGTGATTTAAAATGACGTGATCGGTTGACATAAACAGTCCTCTTTTTGTTACACCATGAACCAAACGTTAGATAAGCAAGGTTGTTGCTTCTGTGCCGAAGATGCCGTTAAAGCCAAGCCCAGCGGTCACCATCCCGCCGAGCGCATACACCCCCGCCTTTGGTTGTCCATTAAACAGGCGCCAGCCATTAATTGACGCAATCGCGCCGCCACCAAGGGCAAACAACCAGACGAGATAGGGGGTAATATTGTTGGCAATCGCCGCAATAGCGGGGACGGCAACCGGAACGGCGTTGGCATATGTGGTCAGTAATAGACTGAGGCACACGACAACAAAGGCTTTTGTGTAATATGTCTGTGATGGGAAAGATTGTGTTGATAATGGGTGTGACATGATAGATCTCCTTGGGTATTTGGGTATTAACGAATTAATTTTTAGCGGTTATATACTTTTTTAAAGCTGAAAAAAACGTGATAACACGCGTGCGCACTATCTTTTTCATACGTTTTAAACGTCTGTTAAAAATAAGTTGGCTTTTCATTATCGGGATGGGGATAGTGTGCTTCATAACAAACTCCTAATTTTTCATAAAAAAATTTTTATTGCATAAAGAGCTGGAAATTCACTGAATCAAAAAACATTGTATTGCAACAGGGATGAAATATTGCTATATCTACACATAGTGATACTTTATCTTGTGAAATATAAGATTTATCCTTATTTTTTATCTCAGTAAAATTTTTTCACGGCTTTACTGAAATCAATGTAGTATAGTCGCATAGAACTTTCAAGATAAAAATCATGTTTTTTATGCAAAAAATCATAATAAAAATAAATTTATGTGTTTTTTTGCATACACTTGTTGATTTAACGCCATAAATCAGGTTGGAAAAGAAGTACATATTGTGTCGATTGCAGCTTTAAAACACGTTTTACAAACAAAACTGAATGAAAATAAAATGAATCCAACCGAGCTTGAAAAACAGGCTGGTTTGTCTGCGAGCTCTGTTCGGCGCATTTTACTTGGAAATTCACAAAATCCCACGCTTGAAACGCTTATTGCTATCTCGAATGTCTTTGGGTGTTCGATTGATGAGCTCATCGGAAAACGCATTATAACCAAAGAACAAGGTGATGAAATTATCATCTCAGACGATATCGTATGGGATAATGCCTTGATGAAATCAATTTTCATGGAAACGTTTGATTTTATTTGTAAAAAAAATATAGCCCCAACCTTAAAAAAAACAATTAATTTTATTTTAGAAACCTATAATTTTTGTTTATTAAAAAAAAATGGTGAATTTGATAAAGCGTTTCATGAATGGTACATTCAACAAAAACTACAGGAAAATCACAAATGATCCGGCTTTTTATCTCATTTATTGTTTTTTTAGTCATGAATCCCATGGTTGGTCATAGTACAGCGAACTTTAGGTTTGAAGATATCAGTGAGAATGAGCTGGCATACAACCAACTTATTTCGAACTTAACAGAAGAAGCTGTTGAGATTGCCACTGTTAGTCCCGTCAAACCATTTATTTTAAAGGTTACAGATACCCATGGAAACTGGATTGCAGGTTTAGGCGGATACGATTTTTATGGATCTTTTATCATTGATACTCTTTGGGTAAAAAAAGAATTTAGACGAAAACAGATTGGATCAGCTCTCCTTAATTGCGTCGAAGAACACGCCGTTAAAAATAAATTATCGATGATTACTGTTTCGACCATGGAATGGTGGAACGCTCTTGAATTTTACCAAAAACAAGGATTTTCAGTCGAATTTGTGCGCAGTGGCTTTGAAAATAATTATAGACAATTTAATTTAAAAAAAATGATTGGCCATGCACAAACAGGTTATTCAACCGTATCGTAAACTTTTTTTATATGGACTTATTCCTCTTCTTACTTCCGCGCTAATAGCATTAATTTATTCCAAAGTTGCCGAAATTTTACTCGAAAAGAACATTAAAGATTCCATAAATTCAACACTATTTGATTATAAAATATTCTTCGCACACATCGAAAATGAATACAAATCAAATCAACTAAATTCCCTCGACACCCTCTCTTTAAACCAAACACTCTATTTAGGTGGACGACAGCCCATCGTAATCGGTACCGTTAAGCTTAGCGTAAAAAATAAGGCCCACCAAAAAATAGAAGAAAAAAATGCGCAGATTTCTATTTTTCATCTCATGGAAAACGAGCAGCACGTTTTATATTCAAAAGCCCACGTTAACGTAGACTTAATCGCTGACCCAATGGTTGAATTAGGCTACGGATTTACATCCATATCGAACGATTTCATTGTTCTCTCAACGACAATTTTGCTTGAGGATTTTTTCAACCCCTTATCCGATGTCCAGGTTAGTCTCACGAACGCAGACAAAAGTGTCATTGATACGACGACCGTGTACGTAGACACCTTAGGTGTTTATGTTTCAAAAAAATTAAACCTCATCATGCTTGCACTGATTATTTTAATTTTCAATATCACCTACATCGCACTTTTATTTGCCATAAAACTTCAAAAACAAAAACGTGCCCTTCAATTTTTTCGCGATGAAAACGGCACCCTATCCAAAATGCTCGTTGAAAAAAAGAGCGCGCTTCGCTACATCGAAAAGACACTTTTTTTCAATCTACAGTGTTCGCACGTTGAAACCATTGATATAAAAATAATTCTTGATGAAGTCGTGCGCACGAAACAAACGTTGTTAAGCCATAAAAACATACAGTTTTTATTTAACGATGCTCCCCTGCCCCTTGTGTTTAAAGGTCATCTTGTGTATTGGCGTCTATTTTTAGACGCAACACTGGACCTCTTTATCGATAACTACCCAGCTGATTCGACAATAACCTGCCATTTATGTGTTTCAGACGACCAAACACACGCGCCATTCTACCAACTAATTTTTAAAGACGATCTACCGATCCGCTCTCAAACATTTACTAAACCACACGACTACGTGGTAACGCACAACGATGATACGGCACTTACCCTCAAAGCACTCATCGATAAAATAAACGTCTTTATCGACCTTTCTTTTTCAACCACAGAAGGAAACACCCTTACTGTTGCGATTCCTCCACCCACCCCTAACGCAACCTTGAAAAATAAGTCAAATGTTATATCGCTCGTTCGCTAGTCTTCTGTATTTGTTTTACGCCTGCGCACACGCAAACGATCGTATGTCTTTTTCCAATGTAATACCAATTGAACGAAATGATCTCAGTCTAAAAATCAAAGAAGGTCTTTTAAAAAATCATATCGTTATTTTAGAAGGATTTGGCGGCATTGGTAAAAGCCATCTCGTTCAGCACTATATCAAAACACAAACACAAATTGGAAAAGATCCCAAAAATAGGGTCTGTTGGATTGACTGCCGAAGCCCCATTTTTGACCAACTTAAAAATTTTATCCGTAGCGCAAACAACATCTTTAACGACGAAAATCTGCTTGAAGCTGTAAACGAAAATATTTTACTTGAAAAAATACAGCTCTGTGCTCAGAAAAAAAATATAACCCTCCTAATCGTCTTCGACTCACTTGATAACGCAAACCTTGCCAATGAAATAATACCAATGGTATCGACGTATAAACTCGATTGTTTAATCACAACACGTCTTAGTTTAAGTAGTCCATTCACACTCAAAATTCCTCCTTTTACCGAAGACCAGGCGCGCGACTACTTATGTAAAAACCTCCCCTTTTACTCACACGAGAAGATCGAGCGTTTATCAAATTTTTTAAAAAGCTATCCACTTTCTTTGAGTCAAGCCACCCATTTTCTCCTAAATCACCCTTCTGTTTCGATTGACACATATATTCAACATCATCAGAAAGACACCCCCTCACACACCTTCAGACAACAACAATTTAGTGTAGAAAAAGAGCCATATGCGATTGAAAATATCGTCAAACACAGCCTAGAACAGGTCTTAAAAGAAAACATGCTTGCTGAACGTATGCTTACTTTTTTTACTCAAATAAACAATAAAGACATTCAGCTGTCTTTCATACGCGATGTATTTGAAAACATGGGATTTAGTAGAAAAGAAATACACGACGCTCTGCTTCACCTCAAAACCTATAATCTTATTTCAGTGGAACACGACGATCTTTCCAGATGCTCTCATTTTTCTATGCATGAAATCATTCAAGATACCCTTTTTCATCTTCTTGATTCAGCGAAGATGGAACACATGAAAACAACGCTCGCCGCCTATTTTAAAAAAATTCTATACGCCCATAGAAACAACATCATCCATTTTGCCAACGAGCACACGATTCTATTAAGTCATATGTTAACGTTCTCAATGAGTAAAAAGGAAAGCACTGAATGCACTGAAAATGAGCTTACTCTACAGATATTTCTTCTCGATTATTGGGTGTATGTCAAACGAAACCATCAAAACGCTCTTCTTCTTATTGACACGATCGAACAGCATATGGAAATCCTCAAAGAACCACGCGTTAAAGCACGTTTTTTATCAACCGCGGGTGATGTTTTGTCTCTCCAACGTTTAGGAGCACCCCAAACAAACACGATATTTGAACAAATGAAAGAACAACTCGCTGATTACATCTATGCCCTGGCCAAACTTGATCGTTACGAAGTTATTCGTCTTCAAAATAGTATTGGACAAAATCTTTTGTTGCAATCCAAAGCCAGCGAAGCAAAAGAATATATTCTTCTCTCTCTTGAAATGATTCAAAAAATGAATGAGCCCGTGGTTCAAATTCCAACTCTCTATTTTGCCGCCTGGGTTTACATCGACTGCGGCGAATTTGAACACGCCTTGGACTGTCTTAATCAAAGCATTCGCCTCTTTGATAAAACCCCCAGCACGGCTATTAAATTTTATACTCTTAATTTTAAAGCTTTTTCCCTGCTCAATCTCAAGTGTTATAAAGATGCCTTTGAGGCCGCATCAACGTCTATTGATATTTGCACATCCTACTTTGGGTCATTTCCCTCGGACGCTCTAGCCGAAGCAATGGTGTATCAGGCGGAGTCAGCTTTACGTATCCAAGATCCCGAATACGCACTCGAAATTATTGAGCGTGCCCTTGCGACGTTTCGATCCTTTTATAAGGGGGATGATAAAATGATAGATCAAGCGTATGCGTGGCTTGTAAAAGGCGATTGTTTTCTGATGCAGGAAAAATTCACTGAAGCACAACGTAGTTATGTTAAATCTTCCTTAATTGTCGATACCTTAAAGGCCTCAAAATCGTCACGATTTTATAAAAAATTACTTAAACGACTCATCTTCAGTTCCATTCAAAATGGCCAATTAAACATAAGCGAACGCTACATTGCAATCTATAACAGGCTGTTCAAAGATGACAAAAAATATCACTTTAATTTTAAAAACATATCGGCAAAAGAGTTTTTCGAACGTTTTTAATCCCATACAAATAAAAAACAGCTAAAGGAGATGGGTTATGGTTGAAATAAAGGGGTGGCTAAGAATTATCGTTAAAGCACTATTGGGAACCGTCTTTATTTTTATTTGTGCCCAAATCGCCATTCCGCTTGGATCCATTCCCATGACGTTGCAGGATTTATCTATTCTTATAATAGCTCAACTATGGCGTCCCTTAGTAACCGTCTTGTCAATTATTTTTTACATTGTTGGGATTAGTTTTGGCTTACCCCTGGCTCAAGGATTATTGGGAGGGATGAGTCACATGCTCGGCACAACCGGTGGCTATATTTTTGGTTTTTTACCAATGGGCTATGTCGTAAGCAAATTCAAGTATAACGGCATGTCCCTAACAAATAGCTTTGCCTTATGTGTGCTCGGGCAATTTTTTTTATATGCGTGTGGTATCAGTTGGCTTATTACACATCTCGGCTTCGAAAAATCAATTAAATATGGATTTTACCCCTTTATGTATAAAATCCCATTAACGATTCTCTTGTCCATTGTAAGCACACAGCTGGTTAAAAAACGTATCCTCTATACAAAACATCTGCGTATAGCGCTTAATGAATTGTATAAAAAAATTAAGGAGGTATTGAATGACCTTAAAAATACAACATCTTTTTTTTAACGCCCGCCACGTTTACTGAATAAAAATTACGCAGCACATTGGTGTTAAATATCACGCGACAGTCACATGTTTTTTATTGTCAATAATGTATTCTTAGCCCTTACAAAACGTGCTTTTACAAAAAACAAATGAGTAAACAGGTGTTTAGCCGACTCGGTGGGTCATGATTTTTTCCACGTGAAAGATAAGCGTCCCACAAATGGTTCATAAATAAACACGTGCTATGTTTAATATTTAGATTAATAGCGTTTTGTTGATTCTCATAAATCAAACGCTTCTTGCTAAAGAACAGGTACACGCACAAAATATTAACAAATACACGTAGGAAGATTTTATTTTTGGTAGCGCGAAAAGAAGCAGATTCACCATTATAAATATTTTTGTAACGAGAAGGTTTTTTATTCATTTCGATAGGCGGTGAACTAGATAACATAACATTTTCAATAGGTGTTTCTATCGGAACATATATGGGTGATGTCCTTGGCGGTAAAAATAGCATATTTTGACTGATGTTATCCGCTGCTGATATATCAGAATCTGTTTGAGGAGAATATATGCATACCTGTGACGTTTTAGTGATTTGTGAGTCGACAGACGGCGGATCACCCTCAATTGTCAAAAGGGTACAACCGTATTCTGTGTCCACGACATTGCTCGTATCAGGTTCAAAAACCGCAAAGGATGTATTCATCTCTGCAGGATAATCAGCAAAAGAGAAGATAGATAGGCCGTCTGTTGTTTGTTGTGCTTGTGGCGCACATGTTTTTTCCAAGACATTATTTTCTTCAGGCGGAACCAACCTCTTATCTTCGCCACATAAACTCGTTTCTCTATTATCACTCTTCGATGATTTATCCGTTTGTTTTATCAAGGGAATTTCATTTTCCAAAAAAACATCACTAAAGTAGAGTTCCATCACATCGGAAAACTGCGTTTTAAGCCGTTGCTTGACGAAGGGTGACGATACAATAAGGTAGGGATTAGATTTGAGCCCCCCCTGCCCTTCCCCATGTTCGCACGTAACATCTTGGTTAAATAGAATGTGGGTTTGTTTAAACCAACTTCTATAAAGCGCCTCACCGACGTGATTTTGAAGTTTCGCTCGCAATTGGTCTTCGTTGCGTTGAGCATCAGATAAAACCTGATCTTGAGATGCAGAGGGCTGTGGACCCGTTAGGATTGTTTTAGGCTCAGTGTAAGGGGCTGCGGGATTAGCTTCAGTTGTTTCCAACTGCAGGGGAGACGAATGTAACCGGGATACAAAGCGATCACCGAACGAATAAGCCCCTTCCAAAATACGTTGCAAGGTGCTAAACCTAAGGGCCCAATCCAGATGAGCTTTAAAGGAAGTAACTTCCCCCATCAGAAATTTACTTGAGGCAATTTTAAGACAAAAGGATTCCCAGCAGGCAAGGTCAGCCTTGAAATACTGCTTGAAAGCCGTGGTGAGGTAGCGGGAACGCTGTGGCGTAAGGCTTATCATTGTGGTTGGGGCTTCGATGATCTCGTTCCAAAGACGAATCATGGCTTCTGCTGTCCCTAAGAGTACATTTTCTAATTTTTTATCAAAATTAATAAGTTCTCTCTCTGCCTGCCTGTGTTGGCGATCCGAACCGGTTGTGGGGATTGATGCCGTAGCCGATTCCCCAATGGTAGAAAAATTTTCTGAAGTAGTTTTTGTTATATATATAAGGGGGTGTCCATTTTGGACAGGGGGGGTGTTCATTTTGGACAGGGGTGCCGAAGAAGGGGACGTGTTGTAAGCCGACTCCCCTGCCCTCACGTTGTCGGTCCGGTTTTCCG
>CAIYWZ010000191.1 GCA_903930075.1 uncultured Alphaproteobacteria bacterium
AGCTACATTATTTTCTTTGCCAGGGGATACAACAGAAGTGTGATGAAACAAATGTCTAAAGGTCATAAGCTTTATTTTTATGACACAGGCCTTTGCGCCAGTTTGATCAGAGGCATGAAGACGCCCGAAGATATCAAAAACTCCCCCAAAACACGGGGGAAACTCTTCGAAAATCTTATTTTTTCCGAAATCTGGAAGAAAAACTTTATCACGGGAGATCACATCAACCCCGCGGACTTTTGGAACATCACGGGGAAAGACGCTTACGAAGTGGACATGATCATGGAAAAGGCAGAAAAACTCAAGGCAATCGAAATCAAATCCAGCAATAAATTTGATCCCCATTGGTTTGACAATATGCAAAAGCATCCGGATCTTGTGGCCGCGCAAAAATTCGTCGTCTACACAGGCCCCACCATGGACGTGGAAGGCGGAAGGGCTTTGAATTTTTGTGACCTGGACCAGTTGTTTTTGAATGCATAGTGGTATAATTAGCCCACTCTTTTTTATTTTTGCCTTATTTCTCTGACTTTCCAAGGTCCAGGGGATAAAAAATCCTCTCCTGTACGCCATCATCCTTTTTGATCTTCCAAACAATGCCTTGATCCCCTTCTTGAATATCAAAGGTATGTTTATAAAGTGTAGAGCTGGGATCGTAGGAACACAAGGGATGCCATGTATCTTTTATAAAGATACCCTTTCCCTCCAAGTCCAGGATATATTTTGGAAAGTTGACTGTGGCCAGAGAAGGGAAGAGTTCGTCTATAAATGCATCGTCAAAAACGGATTTGATTCCAGGGTGTTCAACGGTCTCCATCTTCCTTGCCTTGATGAAAAATTCCCGGCGCTCTGGGCGGGTTAATGGCAAAATCCCTTCAAGAGCCTCCTTTTTAAGATCTGTCACTTCATGGTCGAATTTGATTGGGTGCGTATGATTCAAAACCAACGCTTCTAGAATATTCCAAGGTGTTTTATTTTCTAAAAGTTCCAGGATACGCGAAATTTTTTGATCAGATGTATCCGTTTCTATCGCCTTTTTTTCCACAATCCCTTGGGACCAGATCCCCTCAGACAATCCCCCATCAGACGAGGAAGAGTTTATTTTCATCTCTGGTGATGGTTTTGCGCTGTGTTTCTTCTTCTTTTTTTTCTGAGCTGTTTTTGTGGGCGTTTTGTCCATGGTCATAGACTCAAGCTGTTCTAAGTCCTTTTTTCTTGTCTCTAAAGTAGTTTTAAAATACAAAATGGCCTCTAAAATTTTTGCCTTCAGAACTGTAATTTCATTCATACATGGGTTTGCAAGCTTCATCACCTTGAGATAAAACTCTTCCACCTCTGGTTTTGGACAGGGCTCTTCCAGCTGCTGATAAAAATCATAGGCCAGAAGAACGGCCGAGATTTCAGAAGTTGACAAACGCCCTTTAAAATCGATCCGCTCCAGGATACGGTTCATCCATTTTTTCCCCGTCTCCCCTTCCCCTATGGCATAAAAGAAAAAAGGCGCGAAAGATTGATCCGCAACATCGGTGTTGAAAAACAAGGGGGTATCAAAAAAATCCCGGTCTAAAATGCGGTAACAAAGCTCGGCTTGACGTTCATTTTTTGCAAAAAACATCTTTGACCCTAAAGATACAAGTTCAGACCATTGTTTTTGTTGAATCCTTTCGATGGATTTATCTATTTTCATTTTTTCAAAAGCATTTAAAGGGTGGCGTGTTGACATACTGCGCATCACTTTACCCAGTCCGGTCAAAGCCTTTTCAACATCACCTGATTTTAAAAGATTAAAATAATTCTCAAGGGAAAGAGAAAAAGAATTCAAGAATGAATCAATGGCCTTTACCTTTGCTTGATACTCTTGTTTGGCCCATTGTACACGTGGAAAATTCTCAAAAATGACATCATCTGCCCATTTTGTAACACCTTCCACGTGTTTTTTATCCTGCGCGTTAAATTTAAACAGGATATCGTAAAATTCATCCATATCCCGTTCAAATTGATCTTGGGGTTCTCCTGCAATTTGACGCAAAAGAATGGCAATGTATTTATTATCAAGCCCCAGGAGAAAAGTATTTTCTTCAATCTCCCTGGTTGAGGGAGAGATATCGTCCAAAAGATCTGGTGTGAGATTGTTTTTGTTCAAAATAAGGGTGCCCATTCTGAGCAAAAGATAATTTGTATAGCGTTCATTGCGCGAAAATCGCAAATTTTTATCGTTAAGCACGTTTTCATTGTTCACCGCACTTATAGCATCATCCAGAAGAGGTTTGAGGTTTTGGTATTGTTTGCGTGCCAAATATTTGTTAAATAACGCAAGACTTAAACTATCTTTACGGTCCATCAACTTCTGTAACTTCTCCCCCTCATTTTCCTGCTCTGCGAGCGTTTCAATCAGACCTTTTGTGACTTGAAGGCGATTCTCAAGGACAGTGAAATCTTGATCTGCCGAATCTTGGTGCGCAATAGAGGTGGCAAATGAAGGTGAGGATGTGAAAGTCCCTGTCACAGCCCCTGTCACAAGGATCATGAAGAAGAGTTGAAATGGAGAGTTCATAGATTGATTCCTGTTCGTGTTGATATATGTTTATCTTTAAATTTCATTCTTTATACATAAAAAAAACAATGAGTTCAAGGAAAAAAAGAGACTTTCTCTTACCCCAAATCCGACTTTACTTTTTTTGTAACTCCCCAGGTATGTAATCATTAAGCCGTTGCTTTTTGGATCGCTTGGAATATTGGAT
>CAIYWZ010000192.1 GCA_903930075.1 uncultured Alphaproteobacteria bacterium
CGGGATTTTGCAATTTAAAACTTCACACTTGCTTTCTAATTTGGCTCTGATAATGTTAACTCTGCGGTGAATGATCACGCTGATAACAATCCATAACAAAGGGTAACCCTCATGCAAAAAAAGACTTTTAAAAACCTTATGTTGGCTCAAATTTTGGCCATACTCATCTCCTCCAATTTAAATGCTTCAGGTATGCAAGATATTAAATCTGCTATTGAATCCGATCTTCTCCCTGCACAAAAACTTTCTTTTGTCGATTTCTCTAAGGCGATGCATGATCAAAAAAGTTCTGGGGAGATTTTAGAGATTGCAAGCGCGCTCCAGAGCAAAATTACTCTTGAAACCATAAAAGACTTTTCTCTGGAAGAAAAAATTCATGCCATTGCGATTGTGGCCTATATGGGAGATTCTGCTTTGACAAATGCATTGCTGGACCAGCCTTTTGATAGGGAAGTTTACGCGGAGATGACAGCCGTGATCAGCTCTGCCATGGGAGGTCATTTTGATTTGGTAAAAGAGCTGATCTTAAAATATCCCCAGAAAGATTTGAAACAATATGCCGTTGCAGGAGGGGTTTTGGGGAGACATATAGATTATGTAACAGCCATGATCGATGAAACGCCAAAACTTGAAGATGTCAAAGTAGAAAGCGATATGAGCTACGGGGCCCCAAAACTTGAACTTGTTGATTATGCCATAGCAGCTTCAGCCGGTCTTGGGGATATGGACTTGCTCAAATTTTTTGAAGGGAAAAACCCATCGGACCAAGGTTTTGGAGTTGCCATTCTTGGGGCTTCCAGTGCTGGAAAAAAAGAGGTTTTGGACTATCTTTTGACGCTCAATTTAACAGACAAAGAAAGATATGCAGGAGAGGCCTTAAGGCGTATGGCAAATGCAAATTCTTTAGATTTATTTGATGATCTTCTTGCGAAATTTCCAAATCAACTGGGAGAAGCCTTGGGGGGAGCTGCCTCTGGAGGTCATTATGGATTAACCCAGCGTTTGCTTGAACAAAACCCCTCTTTAGAGGCCATTGGCGCAGCACTGTATGGCGCCAGAACCCCAGAAGTTGCCTTGCTGTTGTTGGCCAAATCTCCTGACGCCGCATATATACAAGAGGCTTTTGGAGGGGCCATTCATCAAAACAACAAAGCAGTTGCTCTGCAGCTTGCCAACCCTGAAGTGGGCGGCATGATACCGTCAGAAAAGACAATCACAGACCTTGTCACATTTGCAGCGATTTTGGGAAAAACCGATGAGCTTACCCTTCTTTTTGATTTCCCATTAAGCCAGGATCTGATTGATCAAGCCGTTTTTGAAACAGTCACAAGGGGAAGAAGTGCTCAGACTTTAGCGTTTTTATTAAGCCCCGAAAGAGGAGATAAAACGCCTTCAAAAGAAGGGCTTCAAACGGCTTATGACATGGCATCTCGTCAAGAAAGCGCCCAGGAGCTGGCGAGTCTACTGAAAAACAAATTAGACGAACTTGAAGCAAAATAATCAAATACAAAAGAGAGGAGAAATCCTCTCTTTATCCACAATAAAGGGTAACTCTCATGAAAAAAAAGACTTTCAAAAACCTTATGTTGGCTCAAATTTTGAGTCTACTGATCTCATCTCATCTCCATGCTTCAGGTGTGCAAGATATTGAATCAAGTTTCCCTCCTGCTACACAACTTTCTTTTGCGGAATTTTCCAGTGCATTCAATGAGCGCAAAAGTCCTGAGGAACTTTTTGATATTGCGGGAAAGCTTTACGTTTCGATAGATATTGAAAACATAGAGCATCTTTCTTCCCATGAAAAACTCCATGCTCTGGGTGTTGTAGCTTACATGGGGGACGCGCCCTTAACAGAAGTTTTGATATTGCACGCTATGGGTGCGGGCCATAACCCCTTGACAACGGCGGCTGCATTTGCAGCTTCTGGGGGACGTTTTGAACTTTCCAAGGCTCTGATTTTAAAATATCCAGGTCAAAATTTGGAAGCCTATGTCATTCATCAAGCCCTTTTTGCAGGATATATAGACTTTGTTTTGGATCTCATCCATGAAAATCCTCTACTGATTGATCATGCTTTTTTCTCAGCAGCGGTTGAATGGAATATCTGCGCATTTGATCTTCTTCTTGACCGTTTTCCAGACAAAATTGGTAAAGCTCTAAGTGCATCAGCTGCTGGGGGAAATGCAGAGCTTACGCAAGAGTTACTTGAATCAAATCCCTCCACACAAGACATTGAGGACGCACTCCTTAGCTCTACAACTGGAGAAGTCACTGAACTTTTACTTGGCAGATCCCCTTCAATGGAAGCAATAGACAATGCTTTTGAAGAGGCCATTCATCAAAAAAAGAAAGAAGTCGCCCTATGCCTTTCCAACCCTGATGTGGGAGGAATGATCCCGCCAGAAGAAACCATCAAAATACTTGTCAAAGGGGCAGCTTTATCGGGCGAAACGGAGCAGCTTTCCCTTCTTTCTTATTTTCCATTAAGCAACGAGACAATCGATGAAACACTCTTTGAGATCTTGGCCAGTGGAAATGTTCAAACTTTAGAGTTTTTGCTTCATTTCATGACAGAAAATCATGCGCCTTCAAAAACAGCTCTTAAAAATGGGTATGCCACCGCCAGAGCTTCTGGAAATGAAGAAATGATGTATTTACTTGAGAAGAAACTTGAATCTCAAAGGATAAATGAAATACTCACCATTCTTGAGCAAAATAACCCGGATTTGACAGCAGAAACTTTAAAATATCACCCCGAGAATTTGAAAGATGCGATGAAAATCAATCCAGACTATTTGAATACGTTTCTTAATATGCGGCCTTGCCCTTTAGATTTGACCAACGCACTGATCAATATGCCATCAGAAGACCAAAGAAAAGTTTTGAAAATTTTTCTTTCCAAATGGATCCCGTTTTCTTATGTTGAGGAAATGATAAGCGTTTGCTCGTTTATGAATGAAGAAACAATTGTTGAGTGTTTTTTAGAAAAATATCCACAGTATCAAGATATTGCTTTAGACTCCAAGAAAGCCGGAGAAAACAGTGATCTGGTGAGAAATCGCTTCAAAAAAGACGACGACGATACGTCTGAATAAAAAATATCACACGGAAAGCTGGCAATTTTTTTCATTTTGAGTATAGTGAAAATTATTGTAAAGTTTAAGGTTTTTATAAAGATGGTATTTTTAAAGTTCCTCCTCTTATGGTGGAAGTCGGCGCAAAGAAACAAAGCGTATTTGGCTTTGGGCTATTTGGTGATCATTTGTATTGTGGATGTTCTGGCCAATGTGGGGTTTATCCAGTGGCAGAAACAGTTTTTTGATGCTTTGGAGAGAAAAGATGTGTCCGTTTTTTTTCATCAAATTTTGATGTTTTTCCCCGTTTCCATTTTGGTTCTGACAAGTTTTGTGGGGACGGATTTCTTGAAAAGCTTTGTGGGCCTGAGGTGGCGTGGCTGGATGAGCAAGGATTTATCCAGGCGTTGGTTGGATCATCAAAGTTATTATAAAATTCCCTTACACGGCGATCAAATTGATAACCCCGACCAGCGTATTGCCCAGGATATTAAGGATGTGACGCAAAACACCACGGATCTTTTTGTTATTTTCTTTAAATCAACCTTGAATCTGATCACATTTTCTTATTTCCTGTGGATCATTGGAGGACCGCTTGTCTTTGTGGCGGCGGTGATTTATTCATTTCTGGCCATTTTCATCACCTCAAAAGTGGGCAAACCGCTCATTGCCCTGGATCAGACCCAGGAAAAAGTCGAGGCCAATTTTAGATATCGCCTGATGCGCATCATGGAGAAAAAAGAAGAAATCGCCAAACTTTCCGGGGAAAAATATGAACAGTTGACGCTGGATCAATCGTTTAATGATATTTCGCTCAATTATATGAAAATTTTGATACAAAAGATTTATCTCGACATCACGGAGATTTTACATGGGCAGGGAAACATGTTTATTCCCCTTATTTTGGTGGGGCCGTTTTATTTTCAAGGACTGATCAGCCTTGGCGTTTTGATGCAGATCCGAGCGATGTTTTATGAGGTCTATCGCTCCCTTTCGGCCTTTGCCTACGAATATCAAAAAATTGCAAGCCTTCGGGCCTCGTGTAACCGTTTGATTGATTTTTCAAAACGCATTGAAGAAACCTGTGATGATATAAACACAACAAGAAAAGAGGGTATTTTTGAACTCAAGAACCTCTGTGTGTTGACTCCGCAAGGGAAAATTATATGGAATGTGCCAGATTTTTGCCTATCTTTGGGTGATAAAAAAGTTCTCAAAGCGCCATCGGGAACCGGGAAAACAAGCCTTGTTCGCGTGATTTCGGGGATTTACCCCTATTTTACCGGAAAGGTCCAGCTCCCCCCCAAAAACCAGATCATGATCATCCCTCAACGCACCTATATGAACCTTGGAACATTGCGCAATATTGTGTGTTACCCAGGGGTTAATGGTGATTTGGCAGTGGAAGAGACCATGCACCTATGCGGCCTTTCCCACCTCATCCCATTGCTTGATATTCAAGATGACTACACCCAAATTCTTTCCGCCGGCGAACAGCAACGCATCAATTTCGTGCGTGTTCTACTGCAAAAACCTTTGTATTTGATCATGGACGAGCCCATCTCTGCCCTAGACGAATCCGCCGCCACAAAGCTTCTTTCTCTCCTAAGCGCATCTATTCCAAATTCCGCCATCCTTCTTTTCTCCCACACCCCAGCTTCCGGGTTTGAGGAGATTTAAGGTCTATTCTTGCATAATCGCTTTAAAAACAGTCTTGAGGTTTTTTCCAAAATTCACAAATCTGTTGATCATTCCCTTATCCCACTCGCCCCCCCTGTTTCCATGGGCAGAATGGTAGCTAAAATGAATGCCCAAAATACTAAATTTTGTAGAATCCACTTTTTCACCGGCCAAAAGATGCTTGAGTTTATTCAGATATCCATCAACTTTAATATCCGTGACTTTTTCATCCTTAAAGTTTTCTATTGTTTCCAAAAGACGCAAAATCTTATTGCGATCTTGAGGCTCTTGATAGGCAGTAAATATCTTAAATCGCATTTCAGGATTAATGGTGATTGATGTTTTAGTTTCACTCACAGGACGAGAACTCTCTTTACGTATTTTTGTTTCTTCCAACAACTGAAGTTGCTTTTTTTCCGGTTTTGTAAGTTTTGGCGCAACCGGAATAGCTTCTTCCATTGTCGCCTCTTCTTCATCTTCAGACTCGATAGATTCAGACACTTCCAAAGATTCTAAGACTTGTGTCTCTAAAGGTATTTCGGCTGGAACGATTGCTCCTTCTTTCTCTACTTTATCACGGGCTTTCTTTTCTTTTTCTTTTTGTCTTTTTCTTTGATTCTTTTTTTGTGTTTTCGAAAGCTCCGCCGGCACAAGAATATCATCTTCCTGCGACTCAGCTATAATTTCCACATTCAAAGGAGCTCTAGCGCGCATTTTAGCTAACTGAGCTTGGGGGATTCCCACCAATCTATCTCCAACTTGATACGTTTTATCGATCCCAATTGTTTCATATAAAGATTTTAGCTTTTTTTCATACCCACTATTTTTATCAGCGTTGCTTTCAAATTTTTTTGCATTTTCATAAGCTGCAATTAACAAAAATCCAGCTTCTTTAATCTTTGAAATATCAGATTTATGATCGTTTAAAAAAGTACTAGCCATTTCAACAGCGCGATCAAAATATTTTTTTTCACCAGAAAGTTTAGCAGTAACGCTATAAGCAATTATTTGAGTTGCAAAAGAAGGAATCGATGTCGGTGGAAATTTTTGAAAATAGGTGCATGCTTTTTTATAATAACCTAACTTTTTTGGATCTTCAGGCGCCAAATCAGCGGCGACTAGAGCCAAACTGCTTGCCATAAACCAATATTTTTCTGGATTCAAGGTTATATTTTTATCGTAACTCCCCAGGTACCATAAAGAAATATATTGAAATCTCCACGGAAACTACGATAGAGTAAATTCATAGTTCAATGTGAGGTTTTAAGCTGATGGAC
>CAIYWZ010000193.1 GCA_903930075.1 uncultured Alphaproteobacteria bacterium
CCTGCGTCCATCCGCTTCTAAACGATGCGTCTCTTTTAAAGTTTCCCGATCTTCGGGTGTCAAAAAATGTTTCATATAGAAGTTATATCAAATTTTATTATAAATTCCAACTAATCATTTACGATGGGTATAAACCACAATTGAGGCCATTTTTTCTTCCATGACGATGATTTCTTGCATTTTTTTGCGGGCCCGTTCATCTAACTCTTCGAGGTCGTCAGGGGTAAGATCTTCATAAAAACTTTGTTGTTCTCTGATCTTTTTCCATAAATCCCGAGCATAACTGAGCGCATTTTTATATTCCCCTAAGGATGCATTCCGGGTAAGAAAGGTCACCTCTTGCAAATCCATTTTTTGAATCGAGTTTTCAAGGGGATCCTTCGTGTTATTATTTTTTTCAGCAGGGTGAGGGAGGGCATAGTGGCGAGCTGTTTTTTTGTCTCTTATATCTTTGTATAGGCCGATTCCGATGAAAATGAGTCCCAGTGCCATACATATGAATCCCATGTTTTCCATATCTTTTCCCCCTCATATAACTAACTTTTTCTATCCTTTTAAGTATATAAGAAAAAAGTTAATCGAGTGTGAATTTAAACCGATCATTTTTTATAAATTCATCAAAAAAACAACGGAACATATTTTTTTACGTTAAGACTTCCTTAATCTTTAAATGCTAGCTTTGAATTCATCAACAACAAGAAATAATAACATGAGTAAAAAGGCTTTTAGCAAGAGTAGAGCTTTTTTAAAAAAGATGATCGTTTAAAAATGTCAAAGGAGAAAATATAATGACCCAAGGAACACGTTATAAAAAAACATTGATTTTAGTCTGTGCTGCGATGCTGGTTTTTGCCCCCGTGCTGATGACTTCCAAACTGATGGCCAGAGACATCCAAGGACATAACAATGAAGATAACGGATTTACCGAACGATCCTCTCCCCATGAAATTGATCCCGAGCCAGAGATGGGAAAATACAATAGTCCCAAAGCCTGCTCGGTTCAAAAAGCCGGACAAATCGGACAAACATGCCAAAAATCAGATTCATAAATGAACTTGGAAGATGATCGTATTTATGAATTAACCATTTTTTTACGTTTACAAAAATATTTTGCATTTACTTACCCCAAAGTTCGTGATAGAAAATAAAAGTGATTTTAACTTTTAATTTTAAGAAACTTGTAGATAAAAAAAATGTGGTCCCTTCGTAAGACTTCTGAAGAAAATAGCACTCCTTGCGAGATTGTCGCCTTTGAGCGGGTTGCCTTGTCGTTTCCGGGCGCTCCCGATAACAAAGAGATTTTTCATAATGTGACTTTTATGCTGGCACCCGGTTCCTTTCATTTTCTAACAGGGGGCAGTGGGAGCGGGAAAACAAGTCTTTTAAAGCTGATTTGTTTGGATTATTTGTCCACATCTAAGGGGAACATTCGTCTGTTTGGGCGGAATAGTTCGACCTTGCGTGTGGGTGAAATTCCTTTGCTGCGTCAAAAAATGGGGATTGTTTTTCAGGAATTTTATCTCCTGGATCACCTGAATGTTCTTGAAAATGTTGCTCTTCCTTTGATTTTGCGTGGAATTGACAGTACGCGGGCCCAGGAACAGGCCAGGGAAATGATCGAGTGGGTGGGGCTTTCTCCCTGGTGTAAAAGTTTTCCGCCAACGCTTTCTGGGGGGCAAAAGCAACGGGTTGCCATTGCAAGAGCCGTGATTTCAAAGCCTTCTCTCCTGCTTGCCGATGAACCGACAGGGAGTGTGGACGAGGACAATGCCATTAAAATCCTTTATCTTTTTGAGGAGCTTCATAAAATGGGAACAACCGTGTTGATTGCAACGCACGATCGTCATCTGGCGGCAAATTTTTCCTATCCGGAGCTTGAATTTCGCAATAAAAATCTTATTTATCATCCACCTAAGTTTGTGCAGGTCCCATGAATAAAAAATCGATCTCTCCTCTTCCCTTTGGACAAGACTTTTGGGTGATCTGTGTGATCTCGAGCATTGTCTATATTATGTTTTTGATTGCCGCGTCCTTTTTTGCCCTGAACACGGCTTCAAACCAATGGCAAAGTGAGTATCATTCAAAAATTGTCATCCAATTGCCCTTGCAAACGAGTGGATCTGATTTGATGATCAATGAGAAAGTTGTGGCAACTTTAAAAGAAACCCCTGGGATTAAAAGTTATAAATTTGTGGATAAATCTGTTTTGGACAATATCAGCAAGCTTCTTTCTTCGCCGTTTATGCCTTTGGTTCAGGTACCAAGTTTTATTCAAGCGGAAATTTATCCACAAAAATGGTCTTTTTCCACTTTAACTGAGAAATTAAAAGCAATTCACCCCGAATGCTCGGTTTTGGATACCCATGCGCTTTCTTCAAAATTTATGCGCAATATTCAAACGCTTGAATGGGTATTTTATATCTTGTGCTTGATTCTTTTTATCTCATCCACGCTTGTCATCACCGTTGTAACGCGCTTTGAAGTGGCTGTGCACAAAGACATTATTCACATTCTTTATCTTTTGGGCGCAAGGGATGAATACATTGCTCTTCATTTTCAAAAAAGAGGCCGTGCCTTTGGATTTAAGGCGGGTGTGGCTGGGTCTATTTTGGGGGCACTCACGGCTTTTATTTTCTTAAAAATAGGTTCAGGAATGCTACTTGAAAATTCTTATCTGATTTGGTCTTTGGGAATACTGCTCTTTTTAACACCACTGATGACGATGTTTTTGTGTGATTTTCTGTGCAGGATTTCAAGTAGTTACTACATTCAAATCCTGCAACAGAAAAACTAGAAATTTTAAGATTCCGTAGTTGTATTTTTCGCCAAGTCAAACATTGCCTCGTTTTGCCCTGGAGGATTTCCATCCTGGGTATACTGGAAAATGGTGTGTGTAAATTTTGTATAACGTATACTCAAATTTACAACCGCAGTTGTATCCGCCAATATTGCCGCATTGACGGCCAAAAGGAAACAATTTTCAAAGATCAGGCGATCAACCATTTGGTTTGTTCCGTTAATGTTCCCAAGAGTTACGATCTCTATTTTTGCAACCGGTGATCCACTCAAAAAACTTGTTTTAAGATCGGGTACATAGGTTCCATTTTGAATCATAATCAATAAAGGTGAGGCTTCAATACGCGCAGAGGCAAATAAATCCGCTGCCGCATCTGGTGCCACGATCTTTTTAATATGAAAATCTGATTTGTACAGTGGGCCATAATTCTCAAATCCAGCAACTTCAGAAAAAAGTTGCGATTTGCCTGCCGTTGTTTGAATATCAACCATACAATTGTTAGATTGTGAGGCTGCAGTTTGGTGATTGTCTGCCATTTTCTTCTCCTATTGTGTTCCAAAAGTTTTGTTTTTAAAAATTTTAAGTAAAAAGTAATACGTTTTAACCAAGCTTGTTCTGTGAGAAATCGTAACTTGTCGAATTTTGACCTCTTAAGTCACCGGTTAAGTCATCATAGGCAAAAACGGTGTTTTCATAGGCTGTAAACCTTAAGGTCAAGGTGTTAAAATTCATACTTGTTTTTTGGTCGTTACTGGGCTGCATCTGCAAAATGAAGCAGTTTTGAAAAACATCCGTTTCACGAACTTTATTTGTCCCATTGATGTTGGCAAGTTTTGCGATTGTGACTTTTAAAAATGGTGTTCCATTGATAAATTTATTTTCCATATCTGAGATGTAAATCCCTGAAGCAATTTTGATCATTAAAGGTGTTGCTTCGATTTTAGACGAGGTATCAAGCAATCCTCCTGCGCCAGCACCCACTGTTTTACTTAAAGAAAACTTGTGATCATAAAGTAAACCATATGTCTCATATCCTTCAACGTTGGATGCGAGAGTGTTGTCGATGTCGACCATATTTTCTATTGATTGAGAGCCTGTTTTTTGGTTAGCCATTTCTTTTCTCCTTATTTGTTGTCCCTAACATAGAATAAGGTCTCATTAAAACGTTACCAAAAGGTTAACAAAAAAAAGAAATATGATTTTTTTTAAAAAAAATCGTCAGGCTGGAATCTTGGTAGTTCTTTCATATATTATACTGGCAGAAAAAGACCTGCAGTTGGGGTCTAAATAACGACAATTAATTACTTCAGGTATAGTATTATTTTTTAGAAGGGGTGTAAACTTCCTGCGCATTAGTGTCATCAAACTCTGTTGTGGATGATGTATTTGATGTAAAGTCATATACACTTGCGTTTTGACCCAAAAGATCGCCCTGCTGATTGTATTTAAAGATCGTGTGGGTGCGCTTGCTATAGCGAATATCCATCTTCACCATATCCATATTTGTTCTTGCGTCATATTTGGGTTCTAATCCTAAAATAAAGCATCCTTCAAAAATATTTTGCTCGGTCACAGTGGGAAGTTGGGGGTCCTTTGGATCTTGAGTGTTGATGGGAAGATTTGCAAGCTTGATAATACTAATCACTGCAAGTGTTTGTCCCGTGACAAAGGATTGTTCTAAACTCGCAACAAACGTTCCATTGGCAATCATTACTTGAAGAGGAGTCCCTTGAATTCTGGAAGAGGCATATAAGTCACTTCCAGAATTTGGAGATATCACTTTTTTTAACGCAAAAGACCAGGAAAAAAGAATAGCATGGTCAGCAAGGGCAACAGCCGCTCCTGGAAAGCTAGCTGAACTAACGAGAGCATCCTCTCCCGTGTCAATCTCAACCGTCCCTGCGATTGTAGAAGGAGAAGGCTCTGTTCCAAGTAGGCTTGTATCCCCTGACTGATCACTGATCCAGATCATAAAGGTTGGTGTTTCAACCGAAATCATAAAGTTATTGCTGGCCATTTTTTATCTCTTTGTTAAGTTACTGTTAAAAGTAAGTATACAAAAAAATAAAAGCTATACAAGTCCCTTTTTTAAAAAGATCTCAGATTACAGTGCACCTTCTCCTGTTGTCACTCCTGCACTTTCAGAGGCTTTTGTCAGCTCGTAGCCAGTTGTTGTTGTTGATGTGTTGAGCGTGAAGTCATACGTGCTTGCATTTTGACCCAAAAGATCTCCCTGCTGATTGTATTTATAGATAGTATGCGTGCGTTTATTGTAGCGAATGTCCATTTTTAACAGATCCATATTTGTTTTTGAGTCATATTTTGGCTCTAATCCAATAATGAAACAATTTTCAAAAATATTCTGTTCAGTCACCGTGGGGAGTTGAAGTCCTTGAGTATCTGGTTGGCTATTCACGATGGTATTGGCGAGTTTTACGATGCTGATGATTGCAATTGTTTGCCCTGTGACAAAGGATTGTTCCAAGTTTGCAACAAATGTTCCATTGGCAATCAAAACTTGAAGAGGAGTTCCTTGAATCCTACCTGCAGAATACAAATCCGTTCCAGAATTGGGAGATATCGTTTTTCTCATTGCAAAAGATGAAGAATAAAGGATTGTATGCTCTGTAAGGGGTACGTTTGCTCCTGGCCATTCCGCAGATTGAACAATAGGAGGTTCAGTACCTTCTATTTTTACTGTCCCATGTAGCGTAGATGGAGCATTGAGATCCCCAGCTGTCCCAAGAAATGATGCTCCTGCCTGATCGCTGATCCAAATCATAAAATTAGGTGTTTCGACTGCAGTCATAAAATTGTTATTTGCCATAATCTTTTTTCCTTATAATTAATTGTTTTAAACACTACCCTTCATGATTTTTATTCCTGATGAAGGTTTTTCACTCTATCCCTCATAAGTGCAATTTCTGTGCCAAACTTTAATCTCCCATGGGTTCTCAAAAGTGCCGTTGTTATTTCAAAATATCACCCTTTTCTTGACCCAAAAAGACAATATGATTTACCCAAAAGAACTCTCCCACAAGCTCTTTTGATCCATATAACAACAAGGAGTGCGCTTTGGAGGGGAAGGGGGATCTGAGATGGCCAGAGCCATGAAGATGACAGCCGGGGGGGCAGAAGGGGGGAGTTAGAGAATTAAACTTACTCTTCAAAGCTCTCCTCATCGTTGTCATCTTAAAAGCTTTAGCTTTTGAGATCTCCCTTCTGTTACCGCGGAAAGACAATATTGTTGATCAAAAAAGAACGCTCCCACAAGCTCTTTTGATCCATATAACAACATGGGGAGTGTGCTTTGGAGGGGAAGGGGGGATTTCTAGGGGGATAAACATAAGAAGATGATAGTGGTGGGGATCTCATCAGGTACAACTGATCCACACGAAAGAGATGATGATGTTATTTCTGTTGTTGATAAGACGATAAAATCTTGAAAACGATGATGGACATGATGGATGAGAAGATGAAGCCTAGGGCGACATAGGAAAAATCGGTGCTTTTGTGGGTGCCGACCAGGCAAATCGTGATGGCGGCCATGATCATTTCTATCCCTGACATCATGGAAGAGGCAATCCCTAAGGAGGATTCCACCGAGTCAATGGCCATGGAGGCCACATTGGAGAAGACAAAGGACATGAAGAAGGTATATATACCCACAACCCCAAGGATTACCGTTAGAGATTGGTGGGGAGATTGGCTGACCCAAAATAAAATGATCCCGCCCAAAAGCGTTCCAAGAAGGCCCACAAAAGTCAGGGTTCCGGAGGTGACATAATTCAGGCTATAGCGATTAATGACAGCGCCTACCCCGTAAAAAGAGACCACCAAAAGTGTGTAGAGCCCAAAATGAATTTGGTGTACGCCCATTAAATCAAACACGAAAGGCGCGGTGGCGATAAAAGACCACAAACTTGCAAAAATAAACCCTGAAATCAACGCATTGCTGAGGAAGATTTTGTTGCGCAAAACCTCTCCTGCCCTTTGGGCGATTTTGTTTAAGGAAAAGGGGTGTCTTTGTTGCGTTTCTAAAGTTTCAGGTAAAAACTTCCACAAAAAGAAAATCAAAACCCCCGAAATCACGGTCAGGATCACAAAATTGGTCTGCCAGCCAAAAAATTCCCCGATCACGCTCCCAAGGGAGGGGGAAATGGCAGGGGATAAAGACATGGTGATGCCAAGGAGAGAGATAATCTTCAAGGATTCTTCTTTCTCATAAGAATCACCTACCATGGCAAGGGCCAAAACCCAGGCGCATCCAGCGCCAATTCCCTGTAGGAACCTGGCGGCAATGAGTGTCCAGATATCGGCTGCAAAGGCGCAAACAAAGCTTCCCAGGAAAAAAATGGTAATTCCCCCCAGCATCAGACGTTTACGCCCGTAACTGTCGGAGAGGGGGCCATAAAAGAACCCCGAAATGGCAATTCCTAGAAGATTTAAACTGATGGTCAGCTGGACCATATCTTCATCGACCATGAAAAACTTCTTCAACAGAGGCAAACTCGGCGTATAAACATCCGTTGCCATTTCCACAATGGCCAAAGTGAAGATCAGCAGTATCTGAAATATCGTATTTTTTAACATTATGAATATGAATATAACACAACAGGCCCATTTTAGACAAGCTTGTTTTGAAAATTTATTTAAAAATATGGTTTTTGAGGGGATTCATGGGGAAATATTCCTGTTGTCTCTATGAAGATTTTATTTTTTAAGCGTTAATATTTTGTTCATCTTTTTCAATGAATATATAGTTATAGTTGTAAAAAAGGGAAATAAGCATGAGAAATTTATGGATCATATGTGTATGCATGGGGGCTTTGTGTGGGGAGATTTTGGGGAGTAATGGCTCAAATACAAAAGTCAGCACAAAAGCGCATAATACCTATAAATTGCAAGACGAAATAAGCAAAGTTACGGAAGATTTCTACAAGAAATGGGATAAAGACCCAATAGGAAAATTGTTGAATGATGTAAGATTTCGTGCATCTTTACATCATCTCAACAAAATACGAGAGATTATTGGGAATTTTAGAGAACAGTCAGCAACATTTATACAACAATCAAAAGGTATAAAAACAAACATTGATACAGAAACATTTGCATCATTTGGGAATCAGCTAGACAATGAAATCCAAGAATATAAAAAAATTAATGAAGCATATAAAGCAGATAATAAAAAACTTGAAGCAGTGCGCAAATTTCTTGAAAAGGAAAGAATGGAAATTGTTCGCGCGAGTACATTGAGAAAAGAAGCACTTGCTAAAATTAACCATAATGAACAGAGTAAGAATATCATTAATCAGGTAAAATCTGACCCAGATCTTGCCACAAAAGAGCTAGCTCTTGCCACAAAAAAAAGTGATGAGGAATATCTTGAGATAAGGAAAAACTTTGATAAAACAAAAGCTTATGAAAAAATTAAAGCAGCAAATCAAGTTTTAAGTCAACTAAATGAGAAAACAGAAATAACTTCATTGCCTAACTTATTAAAAGATATTCTTTTAAATTTTAGTATTTTTTCCTATAAATTATGTGCATGCACCCAAAATACCAATGAAGAGGCTATACAAAAATGCAATCAATATAATAGTCAAAGTACATTGGAATTCTTAAACAAATTTAATACAGCGATTCAGACAGTTTCTACCGAAAACCCGGTACAAGATATTCAGGCAGTTTCTAATACAAAAACGGTAAAACCCTTGGACAATACAACAAAACAGAATCAGAAAGTCCCTCCCCCCCCCAAGAAAACTTAAAAAAGAAAAAGTAAAAAAGACTGAAGTGACCCCTATCGTTTGGACCAAGAAGACTCGTATATAAGAGAGTTTGCATGCTTTGCTGTTGAAAGTATTGTATCAAAAAAACCAAAGTCAAGCCATTTTTTAGCAGAATTTAACGATTTTGATACATTGGTTTTTCAATACTTTTTGGGAAAATATGGTCATAAAAGCTTAAGGGGTAATACGAACATCAGAAGATTATTTTTTCTCTTATTGATTGGTCCGATTTTTGGGGTGCATTTCGTTTTGAAAATTTATTTAAAAATATGGGTTACTTCAACTCCAAATCTCCCCCGCCCACAATCTGTTTAAAAAATCCTCCACGGGAAGAATCAGTATTTCTTTCCCATTTTCTAAAAGAAGCTTGCGTGGCTGGGCTTCTGTTGAAATCACCAGGGAAAGGTCGGGGGTGTATTCATGGGTAAACGCCTCCAAACCTTTGAGGTCTTCCCTTCGAATTCTGGAAGAAATTTTAACTTCCAGTGCAACGCGTGCGTCACCAAGGACAAAGTCCACTTCAAATCCTGTCTTTGTCCGCCAGTAATGAATGTCAAAATCCAGATCATTTAGATATTTATAGGCCATCAGTTCGTGCAAAACATAAGTCTCCAAACTGTTGCCCGCTTCCGCGCCTTGAAGAGCCATCAGTTTCTTTTTAGAAAGGGCGTTTGCGATGCCGGTATCGAAAAAATAAAATTTGGGCGTTTGAGAGATGATATCTCGTTTTGGAGATTTTTTATAGGGAAAGACGTAATATCCCAGCAACGTATCAATCAAAATTTGATAATATTCTTTAACGGTTTTAGCATCGATGCTTGAATCACTGGCAACTTTGTTATAATTTAAACACTCCGCATTGGAAAAACTTGCAGCATATAAAAATCTTGCAAAGGGCGCCAAATTTCTCACGATTCCTTCGGCTTGAATTTCTAGAATCAAATAATCTTCCACGTAGGCCTGAAGAGATTTTTTGATATTGGAAGAATCGTAATGAGACGGAATTGTCCCATGATCAAGGGCTTTCAGGAGATCAAAATTTTCCGCCCCAATTTCGCCGTAGGTGAGTGGAAAAAAGTGATATTTCCAAGCACGGCCGCCTAAAAGATTCACATTGCTCAGTTTTTTTAGTTTTCGAGGGCTTGAGCCACACAGGACAAATGCATGATCCGTATTTTCAATGAGCCAATGGACCTCATCTAAAAGTTCAGGAATTTTCTGAATTTCATCAATAATAATTGTTGTCTCTTTTTGAGCAGCTGGAAGGGCTAAAATTTCTTCACGAAACCGATGGGGTTCTTGCAAATAACGCAAGAAAATTTCAGACTTTAAAAGATCATAAAAAATACCCTCTGAAAAATGCTCCTTTAAAAAAGTAGACTTCCCCGTTTTGCGTGCGCCCCAAAGAAAAGCAGACTGTTTTGTGGGAAGATCAATGTTTAAAGCTCTTTTATACTTCATTTTATGGACCTTGCTCCGTTTAAGTTGTCTTTTTACGCAATTTTTTGCATAAAAGTTGTCTTTAAAAGGAGCATACTCCATATTATTTTAAAATTCTATTTATTTTTTGCGCTTTGAGGATCTATAATTTCGTCGATCCAAGAAATACCGGGGGAGAGGTGTAATAAGGGGGTGTTTCGGACATCTTTAAAACAGGGCGCAGGGCTTTTAAAGAACTAAAATCACTTTCGATATCCATGAATAAATTGGGAATTTCTTCCCTGGAAGGAATAGTGCACTCTTTAAAATCACTTGTCACGCGCCCTAAATCCCAGAGCCATTTTGCCGTTTTGACCAGCGATACGCGAACATGATAGCTTCCCCCATGGATTGCACGCCTTCTTAAGGCCTCCATTGTGCCTAAGGCTCCAAAATATCCAGTCAGATAATCAAGAGATTGGGCAGGCAAATGTTCTGGAAATCCATCCCCTTGTTCGAGCGCAATACCCGTTGCCGATTGCACCAATGAATCAAACCCATGATCCATTGACCAGGGACCAAGATGGGTATAGGCGTCAAACGTTACATAAATAATTGAAGGATTGATTTGAGACACGTCTTCTGGTGAAAATCCTTTTTCACAAAGGCCATAGGGTCTATAAGACTGACAAAATATATCCGCATTTTTGACTAATTTTTTTAATTTTTCCTTATCTTCTAATGCGTTTAAATCTAAATGAGCTGCCTTTTTCCCGTGACCCGTATCAATGACTAACGGCCGTATGAAGGGCAAATGGGGGGATGTAATCAGCAGCACATCAGCGCCATGTTCCGCGAGTGTTTTTCCACATACGGGTCCTGCAATAATACGGGTTAGATCCAGCACTTGAATGCCTGAAAGAGGTCTTTCTCCTTCTGGTAATTTCTGCGCAGAAGAGTCCCCGAGTTTGATGATTTCAATAATGGGTAAATCTTTAATTGCTTGATATTGGGGATGATTTTTCCATTCTTCCCCCGAGCGCACTATTCTTGCGCACATCCCCGAGCTTTGTAATGTTTCTTCCATGTATAGAGCCTGAAATGTTTTCGCAGCCCTTGCCACGTCCTCTTTATCATCTTTGCACCCCAGAAGATCAAGGACGCCTTGCTTATGATGGGGGAAATTACAGTGAAATTGTATAAAGCGATTATCCTGTGTCTGGTAAAAACCTGAGATCGTATCCCAAAATACGAAATCACCCGGCGTTAAGCTTGTTAAATAGTGATGAGACCTCTGGGCAAGGGCTGCATCTTTAACCGATATTTCAATTCTTTGACGAGAATTTGTTTTTAAGGCCCATAATTCACTTGAAACATAACCAACGGCCGCAAGCGCGGATGCTCCGGCTTCCCCGATGAAAAAGGGTGTGGGCAAGATGGGATCTGTTCCGTATATTTCAATGCGATCTGTGTCTATATGAGAATATCCGATAGACTCAAGAATCGATGTACACACTATCAAGTTATGACTCTTTGTGATGTCTGGCATCTACCCGGTCTTTAAATGCCCGGCCCCGTTCTTCGAAGTTGTTAAACTGATCAAAACTTGCGCAGGCAGGGGAGAAGAGGACGGTGCCTGGGGTTTTGAAGTCAAAATTGAGTGCGGCTTCAAGGGTGTGTGTGATGGTAAAATCCACACCATGTGCTTTTAAAACATGGGCAAATTCATCCGCCGCTTCACCAATGAGCAGGGCATGTCGTATTTTGCCAAAATAGGGGATCAGCTCCGTGATTCCTCCTGTTTTTGGCCGGCCGCCCAGTATCAAATAGACATCTTCGTAGGCTTTTAGGGCTTGAATTGTGGCATCGGCATTGGTGGCTTTGCTGTCGTTGATAAACACGAGGCCCTCTTTGGTCTCTAAAACGTGTTCCTGGCGATGTTCAAGACCTTGGAATTCTAAAATAGCGTTCCTGATATCCCCATCTTCAAATCCTAAAATGGTTAACGCTGCCCACACGGCCATGATATTTTGGCCATTGTGGGGGCCTTTAAGTTTGGGGTGAGCATCCATATTCCACAAAAATTCACCGTTTTTATAAATTTTTGTCCCTTGCAAAGAATAACCAGAATCCAGGATTCTTTGTGTGGAAATGGGAATCAAATGGTGGCCCATAAGGGGAAATAAATAGTCATAAATTTCCCGTGTTTGCGGCTCATCCACGCCGATGATGCCAAATCCTTTTGCTGTCATCCCTTTGAAAATGAGCTGTTTGGCATAGACATATCCAGCCATTCCGCCATGGCGGTCCAAATGATCGGGGGTGATGTTTAATAAAATACCCACATTGAATTCGCTGATCTGTGATGCCTCCAATTGGTAAGACGACATCTCTAAAACGTAGGCCCCGCCTTCTCTAAGGGGAAGGCTTAAGGCAGGGGTTCCCAAATTTCCGCCCACATATACATGGGAACGCAATTTGCCTAAAGCAAACCCCAGGAGCGCCGTTGTGGTGGATTTCCCATTGGTTCCCGTGATCCCTAAATACCAGGAATTTGGATTTTCCAGTTGGAGCAAATCAATATCACTGATCACAGGGATTTGCAGGAGCTTTGCCTTGCGGTAAATTGTGTGAACCCTTGGCCAGAGTATGGGAAGGCCTGGGCTTAAAATAACCCGCGTGATACCCTCAAAGGATGAGAACGCATCCCCTCCAAAGGAATCTAAAACGGCCTTATTATCGTCAAAAACCCGCACCTCTTCGCCTTTGTTTTTCAAAAAAGCATAGGCAGCTCTTCCTGTTTTTCCTGCACCTAAAATCAGAGTTGTCATGCTTCTTGCTTCCACTTTCCTTCCGCGTCCTGCTTCCAATACGTTAAGGTGTGGCCTTCTTGTTTGTAGCGTTTATACCTGTCTCTTGCGCTTTGAACGCTTAAAGGGTTAGAATTTTCAAACATGTCCACAATGCGCGTGAAGCTCTTGAAAGAGGAATGTACTTTTTGCCCAATTTGAATAAGTATACTCGCATTTGCTGGGTTTTCATCGGTTGTGGTGAGATAAATCGGTTGTTTCTCTGGATATTTTTCAAGAAACGTCCCATGGGGGAGAAAATCCATTTGGCCATAGGTCCACAGGACTTCATCGATGCGCTCAAGTTGCTCTTTATGCTCAAAAAAGATCACAACCTTTGCGCCTGTGGCATAGATCTTCTCCACCAAGCGGGGCAAAGCCCGCTCGAGGGGAAGGGAGGTGAGATGGTAAAAACTGACCTCCATGGAGTTTATGCTTCAAACCCGCGGACAAATTCATCCAAAAGCCTCACGCCAAAACCTGTGGCGCCTTTAACGGCAAAGGTTGAGTCTTTTTTGAGCCAGACGGTCCCTGCAATATCAAGGTGGGCCCATTTGGTGTCTCCAACAAACCTTTGCAGGAGCTTTGCCGCGGTGATCGAGCCACCGTAACGGCCATTTCCTGTGTTTTTCATATCGGCCCTGTCGGTGTCAATATCCTTATCATAGGCCTCATCCAGGGGCATTCTCCAGAGTTTTTCACCTGTTGCTTTGCTTGCCTGAAGGAGTTTCTCTGATAAATCATCGTCATTGGAAAAAAGCCCTGCGTATTCTACGCCCAAAGCCACGAGAATCGCCCCTGTGAGCGTTGCAAGGTCAACGATATGGGTGGGGTGAAATCTCTCTTTTGTATACCAGAGCGCATCGGCCAAAACAAGGCGGCCTTCCGCATCGGTATTTAAAACTTCAATGGTTTGTCCCGACATGGTGGTGACAATATCCCCTGGACGCTGGGCCGCACCTGAGGGCATGTTTTCAACCAGCCCCACAACGCCCACAACATTTGCCTTGGCTTTACGCCCGGCAAGGGCCGCCAAAAGCCCCACAACGGCGCCAGCTCCGCCCATGTCAAAAATCATATCTTCCATGCCATCGGCAGGTTTTAGGGAAATTCCGCCTGTATCAAAGGTCACGCCTTTGCCCACAAACGCCAGCGGAGCACTGTCATTGCCTGCACCATTATAGGTCATGACAACAAGTTGGGACTCGCGAATAGAGCCTTGTCCCACGCCCAAAAGCGCGCCCATGCCAAGTTTTGTCATCTCGGCTTCATTCAAAACTTCAACGGTTACACCAAGTGCTGACAATTCTTGAATGCGCGCCGTCAGAGTTTCGGGGTAAATAATATTGGCAGGTTCCGAGATCAGCTCCCGTGTCAAAAACACACCCTTTGCCACAGCTTGAAACTCTTCAAAGGCTTTTGTATCTTTTGCAACATCGCTCGAGACGATTTGCAATGTTTCGAGTTTAAGTTCAACGTCATCACGCTTTTTTGTTTTATATTTATCAAACTGCCATGATTTTAAAAGCGCGCCAAAAGCGGCCCCAGCCCCATCAACATCAGAGGCGAACAACGAGGCACTTTTTGCTTTGAGTTCCCGGAGGGGTTTTAAAGCATTCGCGCCAAAGGCCATATGATCTGCTTTTTTCAGCGCATCGTGTTTTCCAAGGCCGATGAGAATAATGTGGGAAAAATCATCATGGGGGGAGGAAAGCGTTAAAACTTCACCTTTTTTACCCTTAAAAACGGCATTTGCAAGGGACTTACTTAAAAATCCAGAAAGCTTTTCATCAAAACTTTTAGCAGCCAAACTTAAGGTTTTTTCCTCAAAACAGGGGAAAATCGCAATTTTTGTAGAGAGTGAATGTACAATGGAAATTATCATTTTTTTTTAGCCTTTTTCATTGGTTAATATCAGGTTATATTGATGCAAAATTTAGGTAAAAATGTCAATCTTTTTCTAAATACTGTGTAGGCGCAAAAAAGTAATGTCCTCTTTTTTGCTCAATGAGGACATTACTTTTTTGAGCTTACATAGGGATTTGGAAGGATGAATGCTAAAAAATCAATATTCGAGCAACATCCCAACGTCTTTAAAATTCAAAGCTTTCCCTCCGGGGACATCCATCGTGGGGCCGGTGTAGATGACGTAGCGTTCGTATTCGTGGAAGACCTTTGACTTTTCGGCGTCTAGGCGATTGAGGTTGCCAAACCAGTGGGGGTCGAAGGTATCCGCGATTTTGATTTCGATGGCTTTCATATTTAGGCCCGAGGCCAGAATCAGATCCACTTCGTATCCTGGGTTGCCTTTATGGGCTGGGGACAGCCAGAAAGAAGGTTCAAGCGTTTTATTGGCGGCCATAATGGTTTTGCGTACATCACTGATGACCAAATTCTCAAAAAGAGCCCCGCGCATGTCGTGGTTTTTGGCCACATCTTGGCTATGAATCCCAAGCAAAAATGACGCAAGGCCTGTGTCGTAAAAATAAAGCTTGGGATGGCTTGTGAGGGTTTTTTCAAAATTATTGTCATATTCGGGCGCCATGAAAATGATGTAGCTGATCTCTAAGATATTCAACCAATGGTCAATTTTCTTTCGGCTGAGCCCAAGCCTTGATTGTATTGTCTCGTAGCTTATCAAATTCCCCACACGGTTGGCGCACATTTTCATGAACAAAAGGAATTTTTTCCAATCCTCGATATTATGTACCATACGCACTTCCCGCTCGAGATAAAACCTTAGATAGTTTCGAAAATATTCCTGGGGATTTTCCTCCTTTGTGTGAATCACGGGGTACCCGCCTTTATACATCATCGCATAGGGATCATCCACGTCTAGCTCTGCTGAGGTCATCGACAGCAGCTCAATCAAGGAAGCCCGTCCCACCATGGTTTCGGTGATTCCTTCATCGGCATGTAGATAGTTGTGGGAAGAGGTTAGGACAAAACGGGTGGTCAGCAACGACTTTCTCACCAGTTCATCGGCCACAACCTTTAAAACCTCCGTAATATGAGGGACAAAATGAAATTCATCAAAAATGGCCCCTTCAATATGGTCGCGGACAAATTTCTCGGGGTCTTCAAGAACTTTTTTGCGCGTGTGTGGGCTTTCAAAATCAAAATATTTAAAATCAGAAAAATGCTGGATAATCATCTGCGTTTTCCCCGCCTGCCGCGGCCCCATCACGGAGATGATGGGATAAAACCTGGATGCCCGGTCAATGGATTTCTCGGCCATGCGTGGAATATAATGTTGATGTTTTGTTGTCAAGTACGTGTGCTCCAATATATTGTCACCTTTTAAGGTTTTATATCATACACACCCTTTGTTTTGCAAGGAGAATTGCTGATTTGATCGGTGCTTAAGTTTCCATCCAAAAATCTTCATGATCATCAAATGTTAATGGAAATTTCTCGTTTCTATCCAGGTCAAAAATAAAAATTTGGTCTTGTGGTGAAAATTGTAGGCCTTTGTCCTCATCAAATCCGTTGTCTGATATAAGGATAATGGGATTGGGTGGAAATTCTAACGTCGTTTTATTGACAGAAACAACACACAAACCCATAACTATTCCTGCCAACGCGATAACTTCCTTCATGATCACCTCTATCTTTTCTCGTAATATGCTCCATTTCTAAAGGTTAGCAAAAAAAGATGAACAAATGGTTAATGTCGTTGAAAAAAAAGATTTTTTCTTTTATATGCTTTGAGGGAGGCGATCTCCCTTTAAAATATCGAGTTTCCTATAAATAAATTTAATAATAAAAAAAGAGAAACGACAGATTCATTTTTTGTATCCAAACTTTTGTTTGAAATTGCACGAATTGAATCTCTTTTATTATCCGCAGTTGCACTTTTTTCTTGTAAAGATGGATCGTCTTTAGTCAAAATTTTTGAAATTTTGAGTTTAAAATCATCGTGGATATGTTTATTTTTCAGAATTTTTGATAAAATTGGGGTATCTTCAAGTGAAATTAAGATATTGATAATCTCCTCTTGTTCGTAATATTCATTTTTGCAATGTTCAAGAGAGGAAAGATAGGCTTCTATACCTTGTTTCCGTGAAATACCCATTAATATTTTCGCAGCTTCTACTCCACAATAATAATCGGAGCTTCCGTAAAGAATTTCCGTTGGATCTTTTGCTATAGAGGTGTATGCCAAAATGACGCTCTCTGTATAGTGATGACCCAATTGTTGTAATTTTTCTGCAGACTTTAATCTGAAGATATTGGGAAGTTCCGTATTTTGAGCGTCTTTGATGAAAAAATCAGCTTTCGCATCTGTTGAGATTTCTTGCACTTGAAGATCGGTCATGAATGTTGGCCTGGCAAATTTTTGATCAAAATCCCCATCATTATTTTCCAGATTAGGCCAGCCGTGAGCAAGGTCTCCTCCTTGAAGATTCAACATAAAAAATGTAAAAGCAGTCATTGTTATTTTTTTCATTTTGCACAACCTTTCATCGATCTTTTTTGTGTGGATTGTTGAAGTATTGTTTTGTTTTTATTAATAATATCTTAAAGATAAAAAAAATAAATTCAAGAGAGGGTTTACAAAAACTTTTTGGGTGTACCAAAATTGCATCTTAGAATCAGGATTTTTTGACAAACCATCTTTTTTGACTTGAATTATAAATAGTATCGCTAAATCCTAAAGAGCTAAAAAAATCTTTAAGTTGGAGCGTGTGAGCTTCATAAAGGGGGGAAGATGGGGAAATGTATCGATTCCTTGATAATCTGAAGGTTTGTTCCATTGAAAAAATGGATTTAAATTTCCTTGCATGATCTCTTGATAGGCAAATTTCTGATGATCAATATTTTTAAAAAAACACATTCTAAGATCAAAGCCGTCTTTGGCTAAAAATACTTTTTGAAAAACATCATCATTCCACTTTAATTTTTTAAACAGATTTGATCGAGATTTTTTAAAATCGTCATTGGAAAAAAAAGATATGGGTGTTGTGAGCATTTCATCGATATATTTTCTGAATTGGAAAGGGGCCATTATTTTGAGTCTTTTTGTGGTTTGTTCTTCAAAGATTTTGGACAATTCCATTTGATGTTTTTCTGGATTCAAGCCTCGCCATAGGGTATTTCCAAAGGAAAAAGATCCATTTTGGGGGAGAATCTCAAAAATTTCACGAAATATTTTTATGGGATTTGAGCTGAATTCTCTGGTCTCAAATTCATCCAAATTTAAAATATGCGGGCGATGCGTTTTTAAAGACAAAATATCTGTTTCTTGGATGTTTTCCCAGGCGTATGTTTTTTCAAACGGGGAGTTTTCAAGTGGATCATGATAAAAAGGAGACAGAAGTGAAAAATAAAATTCTATGGAAATTAAATGAGACATGAGGGGGCCCTAGAGTTCCTGTGCCTGGAGTTTGGTGCTTATGTGGATTATTTTAAATGGAGGCCGAGACCGGAATCGAACCGATGTACAAGGATTTGCAGTCCTCTGCATGACCACTCTGCCACTCGGCCAAAAAAATAAAGGGAAGGGGAAAACCTTCCCCTTTAAAAAATTTAAACAGATTGCAAGCCAAACGCTTCGAAACGGTTCTTAAACTTGGCCAATTGTCCGCCTGTATCGAGCAAACGATGAACACCTGTCCATGCGGGATGGGTGCGTGGATCAATATCCAGCTTCATTGTATCGCCGCTTTTACCATAGGTAGAGCGGGTTTGAAACGATGTTCCGTCTGTCATCACAACATTAATTTCGTGATAATCTGGGTGAATTCCTTTTTTCATAATTTTTGACCTTTATATTAATAAACTATAGATCAGGAACTTAGCATATTTGTAGGTCTATTTGCAACTAAAAAAGAAAAATATTTTTTTAAACGCGTTAACTGTTCGTTAATCATTTAGGAGTATTCTTATGAAAGCTTGAACAAGTCAAGTGCTTGTATAAATCATAAATTAAATAAAGGGAGTATATTATAATGAAAAATTTAGTAATGTTTGGATTGATTGCGTTTGCATGTAATGGTGTTTTTGCTGATATGGAGCCAAAGGTTTGGACGCCGGAGGCTATTGCAAAAAGTGTAGAAGCTACTACGAGACCAAAAGATGAAGCATCTTGCATGGCATATGCAAAGGCAGCAGAACCTGGCAGAGAAACTGAGTGGAAAGAGGCAAAAGGTCACGAAGGAAAATGGTGCGTATGCAAGGCCAATAATGGATGGGATGAAATGGCAAAACATTGTAAACTCGCATCAGAGGCTGCCGGAGATCTCAAGTAATATTTGCTTGAACACAAAAGACCTGCCAACAAAAAAATGCGTGGGTGGGTCTTTTTTTATATACATTTTTCTTGATGTCTTTTATAAATAATCCATGTTTAACCTTATGGATGATGGCAAAAATATCATGAACTTTCCACTTTTTCTTTATTACAGTCTCTCGAGCACCATGGATCAGGCCCGCACGTTGATCGGGCAGGGGCAACTTTCCGGCTTGGTTGTGGCCTATACGCAAACCCAGGGGCATGGAAGGTTTAACCGACCTTGGATCAGTCCTGAGGGGAATTTTTATGGGACATTTTTCCTAAAACGCCCGCAGATTGAAGGCGCCCTTTCCCTCCATGTGGCTGCCCATCTTTTCAAGAAATTAGAACCCTATTCCGGAGGGCTTTTGAAATTTAAATGGCCCAATGATCTTTTGCTCGGCGGCGCAAAAGTCAGCGGCATTCTCCTGGAGCGCATGGATGATTTTTTGCTCGTGGGCATGGGGATTAATTTAAAAAGTTCCCCCCAAAATATTGATCAGCCCACAGCCTGCCTTTTTGACGACCCCGGCATTACCATTGAGCTTGCCCAGTTTTGCGATGTGATCAAGGCCGGATTCCTCGAGTCCTTAAACGCCCCTTTTTCCACCGTGCGTGATTTTTGCTTGGGGCGCATGTGGGGCCTAAATTCCCCCTGCCGGGTAAAAATCTCTGCATCCGAAACTGTGGAGGGCATTTGCAAAGGCATCGACCCCACCGGCGCCTTGCTCGTGGAAGTTGAAGGAGGCCAAATCAAAACCATCCGCGCCGGGGATTTAGAGTTTGATTTGTAGGTTTAAAAGAATTCTCATTTCCAAAAATCATTAGAATATTAACGATTTATTCACCTCTTTAGACCAAACTTATTAAAAGTTGTGACAAATCGAGATGAAAATGAAAAAAAATACTGTGATATTTTTGGGGTTAATGCTTGGTGGAGAGGTTTTTTCTGAAAAATCTGAAGAAGTGAATTGCCTGAGCAACTTGCTGGAACTGCCAGTGAATAGCAGTATAAAAAAATGTGACGGCAATCATCAAAATTGTCACCGATATCTTTATTTATGTCCCGATCCAGATAAAAACTATTATGAAGTAAAGGAGTGTATCAAAGAAATTTATTCCCATGCTACGCCTCATGAAAAAGAAAATTACAAAAAATGTCGAGCATCACAGAAGGATATTTCGGATAATGAAGTTGATAATGGACGTAGAATTATTATGTCTTCTGATCTAAAAGAAGAACGACTCATAAAGTATGATTTTGTATCAAATCATCTTATAGATCTTGAATATATTGATACCTTTGAAGGAGAAACTGGAACGAGAGTTAAATCACATTTTGGCTTTATTGCTCGAGAAGGCGATGACATTATTATTTCGATTCGAGGAATGTTGAGTTTTAATGATTTAAAAACAGATCTGGCGTTTTTTAAACTCGATGCTGAGAAAATAGGAATTAAAGGTAAATTGCATAGGGGCTTTTATCATCATGGAAAATCTATATTTGAAAATCTCATGACAAAAAATATTTTTAAAACATTACCACAAGACCCCGTTAACAAAATTAGAATTTATGGATTTAGTGCTGGAGGAGCCGCAGCTCAAGTTGTTGGAGTCTTGATGAAAAAAAAATATCCAAAAGCAGTTATTAAAATTTATAGTTATGGGTCGCCGCGGGTTTTTGATAAAAAGGCAGCAAATGCATTTGATGATCTCATTGGCGTGGAAAATCACATTAGGGTCATGCAAAAAAGCAAGTCTGGAACCTTTAATAGAAGAGATTTGATTACCAAACTTCCTCCCCGATCGCTAGGATTTACTCATGCGGGCACCTTATGTTTGATATATCCGACATTCCGCAGCACTTTGTAAGTAGAACTTCTAATTAATTTTTCCCCATCCTTATATCTTTTAATTTTCTATAAAATTACACATTTTTTCAATTATTTTTAATAATATTTTTCATTTTTATCTTAC
>CAIYWZ010000194.1 GCA_903930075.1 uncultured Alphaproteobacteria bacterium
AAAGCGCAGGCGCAGGAAGCTCAGGAAAGAGCCGATCAGATGGTTGTGGGGATGATAGACAAGGGAATACCAGATGATGTTATCTGCCAAATTGCAGGGGTTTCCCAAGATGAATTGAATAAACTTAAAGATTCAACTCACCAAGCATAAGAAAAACGAGAATATTACGAGATTCCAATATGTTTGTTCTGGGTGTATGTCTTGATATGACCTGGGTATTGACGCAAAAAGAAATGTCCTTTCATTTTTTTAAAAAATATCACGTGACAAACAAGGTGCCGGTCTTTATAATGAGTTCTTAATAATTATTCACAAAAAGGGGGCGTCTATGAAATTCAAAGTTTTTATTGTCTTATTGTTTGCAGGGCTTGGTTTTTATACGTTTTGGAATTTTGGGCAAGGGTCCGTGCAGGAGGTCAAAGTGACAACGGTGACGAATGCATGGGTGAGGGCGTCCGTGGGACCAAATGCGGCTGGGTTTGCAACGATTGTGACGGATTCTGATTTGTCGTTGGTGGATGTGGAAGTTTTGGGAGAGCCTATCTCCGAAAGAATCGAGCTTCATACGCATATCCATGAAGGGGATGTGATGAAAATGCAAAGGGTGACGCAGTTTGATTTGAAAAAAGCAAAGGTTTTTTCTTTAAAACCCGGCGGTGATCATGTGATGTTTATGCGTTTGAAACGTGAGCTTAAAGAAGGAGATGCTCCTTTAAAATTGCGTTTTAAGTTTCAAGGACAAGGTGATCAGACAAAAGACATTGATGTCATTGCTCCCATTCAAAAGTCAAAGAAATAAAGGTATTGTTCATTTATGGCGGCAGGATTTGATTTCTTTTTAGAAAGGCTAAAGGACAGAGTTGTCCTGTCGGATCTTATTTCTCCAAAGGTGAAATTGGTCAAAAGGGGAGGGCATTACAAGGGTTTGTGCCCTTTCCATACGGAAAAAACACCTTCATTTGTGGTTCAAAATAGTAAAGGGCAGTACCATTGTTTTGGATGCGGGGAACATGGGAGCGCCATTGATTGGGTGATGAATACCCAAGGCATGGGGTTTATGGACGCGGTGGAATCGCTGGCCAGGGCCAGTGGACTCGAGGTTCCCCATGACACGGAGCAGGAAAGGGGGATGCGCCTGAAAAAAGCCTCATTTCTGGATATTTTGGAAAAAGTATGTTTGTTTTTTACGCAGAAATTGCACGAAAAAGAGGGCAAGGAGGCGCTTTCTTATCTGCATACCAGGGGCGTATCACCAGGGATGATTTCCCAGTTTCGTTTGGGGTTTGCCCCTTCTGGAAATGCCCTGCAAACGTATCTCAAAGCCCAAGGGATTGATGCTCAAACGCAGCTTGAGCTGGGCGTGATTGGGCATGACAGCGAAAAAGGGCACACCTACGATTATTTCAGGGGCAGACTCATGTTCCCCATTTTTAACCGCCAGGGTCAGGTTGTGGCCTTTGGGGGCAGAGCTTTGGATGATCAGGTGATGCCAAAGTACCTGAATTCTCCCGAAACGCGGATCTTTCATAAAGGCGAAATGCTCTATGGAAGTCACTTTGCGGCAAAAGCCATGAAACAGGGGCAAAATCTGTTGATTGTGGAAGGGTATATGGATGTCATTGCTTTGCATCAAGTGGGTTTGACTGGCGCCGTTGCCCCCCTTGGCACGGCCATTGGTGAAATGCAACTGGAAGAAGTTTGGCGCATGACCCCCAGGCCCATTTTATGTTTGGATGGGGATCTTGCCGGTCAAAAAGCCGCCTTTCGTGCCTTAGAGCGGGCCATGCCCTTGATGGAGCCCGATAAACTTCTCTCGTTCCTGCTGTTAGAATCAGGGGAAGACCCGGATTCTTTCATTAAAAAACAGGGCAAAAATCAGTTTGAATCCCGCATGGAAAAGGCGCTGTCGGTTTTTGAATATATTTGGCAGACCCTGAAAAACAGCCATACAACAACATCCCCCGAAGGCCTGGCTTTGTTTTCAAAACAATTTAAAGAATTGCTCAAAACAATCGGATCTCCAGATTTAAGAACGGCGTATTTTGAAGAATTTTATAAAAAATATGCGGAAAATTTTAAGAGTGCGTCCTATAAACCTCTGGGCAAACTTTTGGATCAGAACAAACCCAAAATGGATGCGCGTAAAAAAGTTTTGGATATTTTGCTGCGCTGCGTCATTGAAAGACCCGCGGTATTGACCTTGATAGAAGGGGATTTTCTGGGTATGGCAACCTTTGAGGAGATTGAAAGTTTGCATAAAGCCGTGCTGGATTATTATTTTTTGGGATCCCCACTTGAAAAAGAACCCTTAAAGCACTATCTAAAGGATAACGGGATAATACTCAAAATGTATACGTCTTCTGATACCATTGGATTTAAGGGGATCTTAGATTCTTTGTCTGGTGATATTGAAGGCTTTTCAAGACAGTGGACAGCTCTTTATCACCGTTGGTCAGATTTTGAAGAGATTCGAAATTTTAAACTTGGAAATATCCGCAAAGATGATGTATATGTACAAGCCATCAGAGAGCGTATAGAAGGATTACAAACAGAGTTGCAAAATCAGCAGGCTCATACAACAAATAAGAAAGAGGAAATGAAATGACACAGAAAAATAATCTTAAAACAATTGATGAAGAAGCCGAAGAACTCTCTTTAACACCCGGCATGATCAGTGTTTTAAAAAAGATTATCTCCAAATCCAAGGAACAGGGATTTGTGACTTATGATGATTTGAACTCAAATCTTCCCCAGGAAAAGCTCACCCCCGATCAGCTTGAAGAAGCCATGACATTGATTACCGATAGCGGAATTTTAATTCTTGAAGACGGGGATATGTCCCATGGCGGGGGGCCTGAATCCATGGAGGAAGGATTGCCCGATGATGAAGACGCGGTTCTTGCTCCAGCCACTGAAGTGCAATCTGAATATAGCCGCACGGATGATCCTGTGCGTATGTATCTGCGGGAGATGGGCAATGTGGATCTTTTAACCCGGGAAGGGGAGATTGAAATTGCAAAGCGCATCGAAGGCGGAAAACTCATGATGTATGAGGCCATTTGCGAAAGCCCTTTGACCATGCAAGCCATTTCTTCCTGGCGTGAAGCGATCATCGCGGGGGAAGTTTCTTTGCGCGATGTGATTTCCCTGGATGCGATGTATGGCGAAGAGCCAGATTTGGTTGAAGAAAACGGTGAAGTCATCGAAATTAAAGATGAAAAATCAAAAAAAGAGGGGGATGAGGTCGTATCGTCCATGAATGCCCTGAATGCTCTAGATGATTTGGATGAAGACGCTTCAGATGCAACCGTGGAAGAAGATGCCTCCGTGTCCCTTGCCATGATGGAGGAATCTTTAAAGCCCCAGGTTTTGGAAACATTCGAACAGGTGACCAAGCTCAATGAAAAACTGCGCGGACTGCAGATTTTGCGTCTTTCAAAATTACGTGAGGGTAAAAATCTCAAAAGTGCTCAAGAGGAAGAATATAAAAATCTCAAAAGCCAGATGGTGGAGTTGATTGCAGCCGTTCACCTTCACCCGGCCCGTATCGACCAGCTCGTTCAGCAGCTCTATGGGATGAATAAAACATTGCTTGGGCTTGAAGGAAAGATCCTGCGCCTTGCTCAAAGCAAAGGAATTCCAAGGGCTGATTTTTTGGAAAACTATTTTGGCGCGGAAGAAGACCCGCAGTGGCTCGAAAATGTCTCCGCCAAAAGCAAAAAATGGGCGGATTTTGTGGAAAAAGAAAAGAAAGATCTTAAAGGTTTGCGCCTTCAAATCCAAGAAATTTCCAAAACAGCCTCTTTGCCCATTGCCGAATTCCGCCGTATTTTAGCGATTTTGCAGCGCGGTGAAAAAGATATGGTCAAGGCCAAAAAAGATATGATCGAGGCCAACCTGCGCCTTGTGATCTCCATTGCCAAGAAATACACCAACAGAGGACTTCAATTCCTGGATTTGATTCAAGAGGGAAATATTGGGTTGATGAAAGCCGTGGATAAATTCCAATATCAACGGGGCTATAAATTTTCAACCTACGCCACATGGTGGATTCGTCAGGCCATCACACGTTCCATTGCAGACCAGGCAAGAACGATCCGTATCCCTGTACACATGATCGAGACGATCAATAAAATGATCAGAATGTCCCGCCAGATGCTCAATGAACTGGGCCGTGAGCCTATGCCTGAAGAACTGGCCGAAAGACTGATGATGCCCGTGGATAAGGTTCGAAAAGTCATGAAAATCGCCAAAGAACCCATCAGTTTAGAAACGCCCGTGGGAGACGAAGAAGATAGCCATTTGGGAGATTTTATCGAAGATAAAAACGTGATCTCCCCCGTGGATGCCTCCGTTCAAACCAACCTGCGAGACGCCATGGGGAAAATTCTCTCCAGCCTGACTCCAAGAGAAGAGAGAGTCCTGCGCATGCGCTTTGGCATCGGCATGGCCTCGGATCACACCCTCGAGGAAGTCGGCCAGCAATTTGCAGTCACAAGAGAGCGCATCCGCCAAATCGAGGCCAAAGCGTTGCGTAAGCTCAAGCATCCAAGCAGATCTCGGAAATTGCGGAGCTTTTTGGATACGTGAAGCATTATTTTCATTTTCCTCTTGATTTTTCTTCAATTTTTCTGTCATCCTCGAAATCCTTAGATTTTGGGGATCTTTCTTCCTCTCCAAAGCCCGCTCCCCATGTTTTTATACGCATCAAAAGAGCTTGTGGGGAGCGGCCTTTTTTGAGGATGATAGCGGTGGGGTGGTAAGGTATGGGAAAAAAATGACTTTATTTTCCTCTTGATTTTTTAATATCTATTATGGTATAGACCTAGAATATCAATGATAAAAATGAAAAGGAATTTGAAATATGAAGAAAGTAGTCATGAGCGTTTTAACTTCAGTGCTCGTATCCCTGGCAATAGAAAATACAGCTGTGATGGCCAGTGGGGACTTAAGTGAACTTTCAGGGGAGTCGTCAGAGAGGTCGATGTCTTTATCTGATATCAGCAGCTGGGGTACTTCTTCCTATTTTTCTCTTAGACACATCAGTTCTTTTTGGAGATGGGTTCAGGTCCCTCGTGTGAACAAGGAGGATAAAACCTGTGTGCAAAAAGCAGATAAAACCTTCTGGAAGGGCTTAGATGATCCTCTTATCTTTGAATGTGGCTCTTATTTAACTCTTAAAGAGATCCTTAAGAGTAGACTTTTGTGCAAAGACTTTAATCGGAATCATTGGATAAATACTACCACAAAGCATTTGCATCGCAATGCAACACCCGAAGATATCGAAGGCTTTTTGAAAAATCCTATCTTAAAAGTAACTATTCACCAAGAAATAATCAGTCATCACAAAACGCTGGCAATTTCCCGCTAAAGAGTATATTCAGTGCGTCTGTGGGGCAC
>CAIYWZ010000195.1 GCA_903930075.1 uncultured Alphaproteobacteria bacterium
TCTCCTCCGTTCTCTTTCCTAGCTCAACCTGGAGAATGATAGGATAGCAGTGGAAAGCGTGAGCTGCGGACCGAAACCACCAGTAGCGTACAGAAGTCTGCGAACCTCGAACCGTACCCTAAAGAGCTCTTGGATCTCTTCGCCCCGCTCATAAGCCAACATCAGAGCCGTCGAGTCTTCGTTATCTCGAATATGCTTGATATCAGCTCCCGCGTCCAGCAGCACCTATAATAAGAAAGTGGGAAGGAGTGGTGAGTCTAGGATTCGGGTACAAGTCACAATTTGATATAGCTAGGGCCTGCCTACCTGCGCGACCTGCGTCAACGCATTCCTTGCCGCCACGTGAAGGCTGGTCTGGCCATAAGCATTTTGGGCGTCCAGCATCTGCTTCGTGAGAGGCGGCTCGGCGGCTGCCGCTTGAGCCAGCAGGTACTGGACGATGCAGAGGCGGTTGTTGGCGACGGCATGGTGCAGGGGTAGATTCCTTCGCCCGTCCCGTACCACCAGGACTTCCGCCCCTAACTGCTCCAGCAGATACTCCAGCACTGGCACATTATTGGTCTGGGTGATGAGCGTGGCGCGGAGGGCGCAGCGGCCGCCGGCAGCGAAGTGGACTGCGGACATGCCCGCGGCCGAGACCTCCTCCAGCATCGCGCTACCCGCCATCTTGACGAGGTACTTGAGCACGTCCAGGTTGCCCTTCTGGGCCGCCCAGTGCACAGCCGTCTGATCGACCTTGTCATAGGTCGAGGTGATGAGGGCCCTGCCGCCGGCCTTGACCAGGGTCATCACGATCTCCAGGTGCCCGCACTCGGCGGCACAATGCAGCGGGTGCTTCAGGGCAATAAAGTTCAAAAAATGCTCAGTGACAAAATGCACGAAGCCAGCAATAGAACGGATTTTGAAACGGCTGCTTTTTTTAGAGACCGTATCAAAGCTTTAAGCCAAATTCAAATGATTCAGGATATCAACACTCATTACATTGAAGATGCAGATATTTTTGCCCTTGTTCAACATGGGGGACAAACATGCGTTCAAATATTTTTCTTTCGCCAAGGGTGCAATTATGGAAATATCCCCTATTTCCCCGCCCACAGCGAATCGTTAGAACCAGCTGATATTTTGGAATCCTTTATCGGACAGTTTTACGCAGGAAGAATCCCACCTCAAACCATTCTTGTATCCCATTCCTCCCCTGAAGTTCTGGATCTTTCTCCAATTTTAAGTGAAATTCACGGAAAAAAAATAAAAATCATGGCTCCTCAAAGAGGCGGAAGAGCAAGGCTTATCACAAGAGCTCTCGAGAATGCAAAACTTGCCATTGATAGGCGCATTTTAGAAAAAACAACCCAGCACAAAACCTTAAAAGAGCTTCAAATACTTTTTGATTTGGAAAAATCTCCTGAAAGAATTGAAATTTATGACAACTCTCACCTCCAAGGAACCAATCCTTATGGCGTTATGGTTGTGGCAGGAAGCGACGGGTTTATCAAGCAGGCATACCGGAAATTTGCAATCAAAAACAAAGAAAACCAACCTGCCTTTGGCGGAGATGATTTTGAAATGATGCGTGAAGTCTTCAGACGCAGGTTTGCGCGCATAGAACAGGAAGAATGGGCCGTTCCTGACCTGATTTTTGTAGATGGCGGAAAAGGACAGGTCAGCGCAACCTTAGAAGTTTTAAATGAACTGGGTCTTGAAATCCCGTTAGTGGGTGTCGGAAAAGGTCCCAATCGCAATGCCGGAGAAGAAACATTCTATCGAAAAGGACAAGCGCCTTTTAACCTTCCAAAAAATCATCCCCTCCTTTTTTTCATCCAGCGCCTGCGCGATGAATCCCATCGTTTCGCCATCGGCACACACAGAGCGGGCCGCACTAAAAACCTCACATCATCTCCCCTAGATCAAATTCCAGGGATCGGAGGCAAACGCAAAAAACTTCTCCTCCAACATTTTGGATCTGCAAAAGCCGTTTCACAGGCAGGCATTGATGATTTACTCCAAATCGAAGGTATAAGCTCATCAATTGCCAAGATAATTTATAATCATTTCCATGAAGCTTGACTTTTGAAAAAACTCTTGATATAGAGTAATCATAAATTAATTTTAGAGGAAATCAAACATGAAATACGCAATCACAGAAGAACAATTTTTAATATATAATTACGGAGAGAAAAAAGCCAGGGGCATTCTTGACAATAACCTCCCCGATCACTATCGAACAGCATATCAAAAACTCCAGAATGGTGAAAAATTTGTTTGGAACTGGGCTGCTTTCTTTTTTAGCTCATGTTGGCTTTTAGAAAAGAGACTCTATCCAAGTGCATTTTTTTCTAGTTTAATTTTTTGTTTTGTAACGGGATTTCTTATCCTCACCGCAATGTTTGCCGGTTATTCTTTTTTTACATTATTAATGATATTTTTGCTATCAGTCTTAATTTCCAGTCCTATCTTTGGTTATTTAGGAGATAAAACTCTCATCAACTTTTTATCAAAACAATTGAAGAAAAAAACTTTTGATGATTTATCAGAGGAAACAAAAACCGCATTTATTAAAAAATCAGGCCTAACAGAGGAGAAATATTTAAGCTTTATTTACGGTGAAGAAAAAGCCAAAAGCTTGCTTCAATATAATATTCCAGATCAATATCGTAGAGCTTTTGCAAAATTAGCAACAGGTCAAAAGATGATATTAAACTGGCCAGCTGGGATATTTTCCTATGCTTGGTTTATATTCAGAAGGCTCCCCCATTTTCCCCTAATAGCAATGTTGTTCTCATTCATAATTGGAATCGTGCTTGGCATCATTGAAGGGATAACACAAGAAGAAAATCAATTTTTGGCATTGGTTATTATGAGTATTTTTAGTATAAGTTTGGTTTTAATACCCTACATATTCGCAGATTATTTCTTAATAAATTATATTTCCAAACAAATTCGAAAAGGAAATTTCGATGCTCACCCCAAAGGAGGAAATTTTAATCTTACTTATACAAACATTGCTATCAATATTTTAAGTATTGCACTCGCCACTCCATATTTTTTAAAAGCCGATCCAGAAAATATAGCTATTGGTGTTCTAATTATTAACATAGCTATGTTATCAGTCGTTAATATTCTTCCTATAATAGCTATTATCCATAACAAATTTAAAATACGGCAATATAAGAAATCACTAAAGGAAAAATCATGAAATATGCGATAACAGAAGAACAATTTTTAATTTACCATTACGGAGAGAAAAAAGCACTGTTTATTCTTAAGAATAACCTTCCAGACCACTATCGCACAGCGTATCACAAACTCCAGAA
>CAIYWZ010000196.1 GCA_903930075.1 uncultured Alphaproteobacteria bacterium
GAAAAATTTTATGTTCGATGTTTTTCAGAAGACAATCAAAACGGTAAATAAGGCTATCTAAAGCTGCAGTATCCTGAGACAGGGTTGTTTTTATATTGTCTTTTGTAAAGGGTTCCAATCTTACTAACATTCTGATAGCAGATTTTATACGACGATCATGACAATCTGCAATCTCAATATAAGACGTTAATATTTCGGCTTCTTGCTCACTCATAACGCAGCGCCTCTACAGGCTTCATTTTGGCGGCTCTCCAGGAAGGATAGAGCGTGGCTAAAAATGAAAGGCTGATGCTTAGGATGATCACGTTTAAGATATCGGACTGCAGAAGAACTGCGGGCATTTTGGTCAGCCAGAAATCGGGAGGCAAGATGGTGATTCCTAAAAGATTTTCGAGGAAACGGCGGATATTGTCAAGATTCACGGCAATCGTGGTTCCAATCAGCACGCCAAAGGTTGTACCAATCACCCCAAGAAGGGCGCCGCAGAAGAAAAAAGTGCGCATGATTTGTTTTCTTGTGGCGCCAATGGTGCGTAAAATGGCGATATCTTTAGATTTTTGTTGGACGAGCATCACCAGGGACGTAATAATATTAAAGGATGCGATTAGAACAATAAGCCCAACCACAATAAACATCACATTCCGTTCAACGATCAGAATGGCCATAAAGCCTGTGTTGGCCTTTTGCCAATCCATAATCTGATAAGATCCACCCCATTTTTTCTTCAACTCACGGGCAAAATTTTCTGCGTCTTCTATATCTTTCATAAAGATCTCAATCATACTAATTGAATCTTTCATTTTAAAGAACTTTTGAGCAAGTTTTAAAGACATAAAAACGGAGGTATCATCATAATCTCTTGCGCCCGTTTCAAAGATAAATCCAACTTTAAAAGAGGCCATGCGGGGGACAACGCCAAACATCCCCGGGGTACTTTGGGGAGAAATAATCGTGAGTTGATCCCCAACTCTAATCCGTAACCTTTGGGCCATGCGCTTTCCAATGCCAATGGCGTCGTTTTTGATAGAGCTGAGCTCACCTTTTGTCACATGGTTTGCAACAATCTCTTTTTTTCCGATATCCTCAAATGAAATACCCTTGACCATCCCGGCTCTTGGCTCATTATTGGCCATGACCATGACATGTTGATCAACCAAGGGCGCAAAAAAAGAAATATTTTTATTTTGCTTCAATTCTTCTAAAATATCAGGCGCAAGCAGAAGAGCCTCTTCGCTTTTGGCAATCATACTGATGTGCCCGTTAAATCCAACAATACTTTTCATCACATCAAGACGAAAGCCGTTCATCACCGACATCACAATAATAAGTGTTGCCACACCAAACATAATGCCAAGCAAGGAAAACATGGTCATCACTGAGAAAAAACCTTGAGATTTACGCGATTTTAAGTAGCGCAGCGCTAAAAAGAATGAAAAATTCATGGTCTTTGGATATCCTTTGCTAAAGCTTCCTGAGCGGGAGATCTGAACGATGTAAAATTGGGGAAATACAGCAGATTAACTGTTCCAATAGGACCATGTCTTTGCTTTGCGATGATAATTTCCGCCGTATGTCCCTCTGCTTTATTTTTATGAATGGGCGTTTCTTCCACAACATTTTCTTCAGTTTTAATGCCTTTTTTGCGCGATGTATAATATTCATCACGGTAAACGAACATCACCACATCGGCGTCTTGCTCAATGGATCCAGATTCACGCAGGTCTGAAAGCTGGGGCTTTTTGTCTTCTCTTTGCTCCACGGCACGGGAAAGCTGGGAAAGGGCAATTACCGGAACATTGAGCTCCTTAGCCAGCGCTTTTAATGCCCTTGTAATATCAGAAACCTCTTGAACCCTATTCTCAGAGCGTTTATTTGTATTTGGCATCAAAAGCTGGAGATAGTCAATAATGATCAAATCAAGTCCATGTTGGCGCATCAATCTTCTTGATCTGGTACGAAGCGCCGCCACCGAAAGAGCCGGTGTATCATCAATAAAAAGAGGCACAGTATCAAGTTCTCTGGCCAAAGCCGCGAAATCTTGAACACATTCATAATTGAGCTTACCTTTGCGAATCATATCCGAGCGATATTTGGTTTCCTGGGATAAAATACGGGTTGTCAACTGCTCAGCTGACATTTCAAGCGAAAAGAAAGCCACGCGACCGCCCCCAGAATCCCCATCACGAAAGGCTTTGGCTGCGTTAAACGCAATATTGGTCACAAGCGCCGTTTTCCCCATGGATGGGCGTCCCGCAAGAATCAAAAGATCAGAACGCAGCAAGCCACCCAGCTGATCATCCAGCTCTTTAAAGCCCGACGTTACCCCAACAACCCCTGTTTTATGGTTATACGCGACATTGGCCATGACAATTGATTCTTCTATGGTTTGCGCAAACGTTTTAAACCCATCACGCGCATTTCCCTTGGTCGCTAAACTATAAAGACTTCTTTCTAAGTTTTCAACATATCCTATGGCCGGATCATCCGGTTCAACTTTGATGAGCCCATCAACCGTTTCTTTCGTCACACGGATGAGTTCGCGGCGAATAAAAAGGTCTTTCAAACAATGGGCATATTCCATAATATCCCCGCAAAATGGGGCCATTTCCACAAGGCCTGCAACATATTCACTTCCGCCCACCTCTTGTAACGCCGGATGAGAATCCGCAAATCCCTTTAAAACAACTTTATCAACAGATTTTCCCTTATTGAGGAGATAAAAAATACGCTCAAAAAGATCCTGGTGATAAGCTGTACCAAAATGTTCTTTTTCAACAATGTCTGATATTCTTTCATAAAGAGAATTAGACCACAGCAAAAGAGCCAGAATATTTTGTTCCGCATCAAAATTATAGAGAGCGCCAACGGATGCGGATTCTTCCATATCATTATTTTTTGAAAAAGTTTTTTTATTTTTATCTAAAAAAAAGACGGAAGAATCTAACATTTGGAACCTGTCGTTAACTTGGGATTAATCATTTTGTCATTTAATAAAATTTTAGAAAATTCATGATGTAAGGTAGCATATATGACCCAAATTCGCAACCATTTTTTTTATATTTTTCTCTTTTTTCTGGGCGCATGCTCCGATGATGTGGATGAGAAAACGAAAGATTTGTTAAGGCGTAAAAGTCTCAACACGATCAGCCCCACATCTTCAGGCAGTCATTTAGGCGTTTTCTTTGACCGGGAAATTACCCATCCCGTTGACAGACTTATTTTTGCAAAAGCCCTCCAAAGAACTTTAGAACACGGCGCTTCTGGAATTTATGTGAAATGGAGAAATGCAATAACCTATAATCACGGCAACATTCTTCCTTTTGCAACGTACAAAAATAAAAAACAACAGTACTGCAGACCGGTTCATTTACATTATAAAAAGAAACACACATCAAAACACTATTACGCCATAGCCTGCCGTCAAGATAACACTTTATGGGAAATCACAGGCGTGCGTATTTCCAAAAAACTTTAACTGAGCATAATCACGGACAGTTGCGTCCCATATGATGGATTCCCTCGATGCAGGGAGTGTCTGCTGCTAAAGTATGTATTAGGGTTTGTGTATGTGTCTTCTTTCATGTGGGAAACGTTTGTCACTTCTGATTTGAGGAGCTTTTTTGTTGCATATTCAGATAAATCAAAAAAATATTTAGAAGTTGGGGAGGAGGTAAAAAAACTTTCATTTTCAGGAGAGAGTTTACAAACGCGATCGTAAAAATCTTGGCCTACTTCATAGGAGGGTTGCGCAATACAAGGACCGATAGCTGCAACAATACTCTCTCTTGTAGCACCACATTGAACCATTTTTCGGATTGTGTGTTCAATGATATCGCCCAACAGCCCCCTCCACCCGCCATGAATTGCGCCAACAACACCATTTTTGCTATAAAGTAGGATAGGAACGCAGTCCGCGGTTTGAATGCCTAGAACGATGTCTTTTTTGCACGTGACCATGGCATCGACTTTTACGTTATGGGTCACCTCATCTACGATAATGGCTTGGGTGCCATGAATTTGTTGCAAGGTCATCAAATTTTTTAAGGGTTGACCATAACAGGCAACGATTCTTCGCCTGTTTTCCATGACATGTTCTGGGTCATCATTTTTTAAACTACAATTTAAGCTATCATAAATCCCCGTACTGACCCCACCTTTTCGTCCAAAAAAACCATGCAAAACAGGTATTTGAGGAACAACCAAGTGACTTGGCGGATAAAAGTCAATACTTTGCGAAGACTGTAATTTCATCTTCTCATCTCCTTTAAATTCAATGCATAAAAAAGATATTATCAAACTATGGGATAATGGTCAAAATAATCCATCAAGACTAGGTCATTTTTTCACAATCTTTACTTTTTGTTTACTCATTAAAAGTTATGTTGTTTTTGAGGTGAATAGCTTACTTCGTTATATTCAAAACAGCTCCACTACGGTCATCTTCAAAACTTTAGTTTTGGAGATCTCCCTTACCCTTACACAAACGCTCCCTTCTGCCGGGAGAAAAGGGAGATCCCCGCAAACGAGGATGACAGCGGGGGGCGATGAGTGGTAGTTCGGGTAAATCGAGATAACAAGTTACCATTCCAGAAAATATTGATAACTGATAGGTGAATATATGAATATACAAAATTTAATAAAAGCAGTGGACAGATTTTCTCCAGACTCAAATTTTGGACATGTTTGTGGGATTCTGGGATTAACTTTAGAGGCAATTGGCCTTGAAAAAATCACAACGATTGGCAGCCAGTGTAAACTCAAAACACGCTCTGGGGAAGAGATTTGGGCTGAAGTTTTGGGGTTTCGTGATGATAAGACATTGCTCATGCCCTTTGGAGCTTTGGAGGGGATTGGAATTGGAGATCGCATTAGCGTAAAGTCAAGTAAAGCACAAATTTATCCCGATTCAGGGTGGCTTGGCCGTATTCTCAATGGATTTGGGGAGCCTATTGACGAAAAAGGCCCTTTGACCTTGGGGGAAAAAGCGTATTGTATTCATAGAGACCCTCCCCCTGCGCACACCCGGGCAAGAGTTCGCAATCGTTTGGACCTTGGCATCAGGGCCCTGAATACCTTTACAACATGCTGTTATGGCCAACGTATGGGTATTTTTGCAGGGTCAGGTGTTGGAAAATCTATGCTGATGTCCATGATTGCAAAATATACCCATGTAGACGTCAACGTGATCGGACTCATCGGGGAACGCGGCAGAGAAGTCCAGGAGTTTTTGGAAGAATACTTAGGACCCGAAGGGTTAAAACGCAGCATCGTTGTTGTGGCAACTTCCAATGAATCTGCCCTGATGCGCCGTCAAGCCGCCTACCTCACGCTGGCAATCTCTGAATATTTCAGAGATCAGGGCAAACAAGTCATGTGCATGATGGATAGTGTGACCCGGTTTGCCATGGCCCAAAGGGAAATCGGGCTTTCTATGGGGGAACCACCCGCCAGCAAAGGGTATACACCAACTGTTTTTTCCCAGCTTCCCAAGCTCTTAGAAAGAGCAGGGCCGGGTGAACATGGGCAAGGATCAATCACAGGGCTCTTCACCGTCCTTGTCGATGGAGATGACCATAACGAACCCATCAGTGATGCCGTACGGGGAATTTTGGATGGACATATTGTTCTAGAACGGGGCATTGCCGAAAGAGGAAGATATCCGGCCATTAATATTTTAAAATCTGTCTCAAGAACAATGCCCATGTGTAATCTAGAGGAAGAAACCCAAAGGATCATCAAAGCAAAACGTTATTTGAGCTTATATGAAGACATGGCAGAAATGATCCGCATTGGCGCCTACAAAAAAGGTTCTGACACGGAATTGGATGAAGCCATTTATTATTATCCCAAACTTGAAGGGTTTTTAAGCCAAAAAATTGCTGAAAATATTTCACTTGAATCGGGACACAACTTGCTTAAAGAGATGATCAAATGAATAAAAAGCTAAAAACTTACAAAATATTAGAAAAAATAGCGCATATGGATGTGGAATCCGAACAAAAAATCTTGAAAGACCTCAAAAATATTAAGGAAGAGATGGAAACCCATATCAAAGATCTTCGAACCCGCATTTCAAAAGAAAGAGAGCTCATCGCAAAAGACTCCATATGGGGGGGCAGATTCCAAGATTTTCAAAAAGCCACGGAACTTGAGATTGATAAACTCAATTTAAAAATCCAGCAAATTGACTTTCGCATCGAATCCGAAAAAGAAATTCTCCTTGATTTTTTCGCAACCGAAAAGAAATTTGGGCATATGGTCACCCAAAAAGAAATGAAAATCCAAAAAGAAGAGGAACGCAAGGAAATGATCGCCATGGAAGATTTGATCCTCATGCGCAGTAAAAATAACACAACCTCAATTCCAAGGCCGCATTGATTTTTGGGCGGGTTTGAATATAAACTCACGTTTTGTGATAAAACCCTGTCCCCGCATTTTTCTATCGTTATATGATAAAATGATTCCTTTTTTACGTTTTTTCCCATATTTTGAAAACTGAATGTAAACTTTTGGGCCTTTGATCAGGCACCCTTGTTTTGTGCAGTAAAAACGCTTGTCTGACTTTGAGATGGTCTCGATTTTATCGCCCCCTAAAGCCCTTAGCCAAAGTTCTAAATCAAATTTTCTTTTGGAATCAGGATAGGTCAGCAATCTATTTTCATCCCTGAAAGCCCAAGTTCTTGAGCTCGCATCAAAAATGAGATCGGGTTTTTGATTGAAGGGAACAATGAAATAATAAAGACCAACAATCAGCATAGGGAAAGACCAAAAACGCCATTTTGCCCTCCAAATACCCATCCATAAAAGAGAAAATAGAACCATATTGAGCGCCCACAAAGGAGGCGTTGCAACGCTAATATTGGACCCTGGCCACCCCCCAACTTCGTGGGCAATATAGTTGAGTAGAGATATCCCCCACCCCATGGGAACCAAGGCAAGATGCTCAAGGCCAAGGGGCATAAGGAGTAAGGCACAGACACCAAGGGGCATAATCCATACCCCCATCAGAGGAACACCGATCATATTCGCCTCAATCGCATGGAGCGTAAAACGATTGAATGTGGCGATCGTTAAAGGAAAAGTCGCAAGCGTTGCGATCATTGAGGTTAAGGCCAAAACCAAAAGATAGAAGAAGATTTTTTTGAAAGGTCCCTGCACTTGCTGCAATGATTTTGCCCACGGGCTTTCATAAACGGCAATCAGGGCAAAAACTGCCGCAAAAGAAAGCTGGAAACTGGGGTGAATTAAAGCTTCAGGGAATATGCATAACACCGCAAATGCAGCAATTGCGACCAAATTCATGGAAATTGATATGCGGTCAACCATAATCCCAAAAAGAACAACCGTGGTCATCAAGAACGAGCGTATCACAGGGGTTCCAAAGCCAGAGATGGTCATGTAAAAAAATAAAATAGGGATGCATAAGACTGCGGCTATCTTTTTCGTATTAAACCTTAGGGCAACAAAAGGAATCAAAGCAAGACCACCGCGTAAAAGAAAAAAGACGAATCCAGCCACAAGCCCCACATGCAGACCTGAAATTGCAAGGATATGACTCAGACCTGAATTATTATAGTCATCACGAACTTCTTTTGAAATTTTTGTTTTTTCTCCCGTAATCAGGGCTGCAATAATTGCTCCCTTTTCCCCAGGAATTGCGGCATAAATCGATTCAGTGAGCATCTTGCGAAAAGAAAACTCTTGTTTCCCCTCTGTAACTTCAATATTTTTACCATTGATCACTCCTTGGGCACTCAAATTCTGAAAAAATGCCTGACGCCTAAAATGATAAGTCCCTTGTAATATTGGGGAAGAAAATGGGAAAAGATGCCCGGTACCTTTAATGACATACCCAATTTCAAGATCTTTTTCTCCTTTGACCTTTAACCGAACTTTTCTGCCATCTTTCAGGTCTAAAATAATTTTTTTCTCATTCGAGGGAAGTGTTTCCAGCTGAGTAATTTTTCCTTCCAAAATGACAGAATACTCAGGGGCTTTAATTAACTCTGTTGACAGCATAAAAGTCTTGAAATGAATCAGAAAAAAACCAAAAACAATCATAAAAAAAGGAAATGCACGCCATTTTTGGAAATAAAGAAAAATAATAGAAACAATCAATGCAAGAAAAGTTAAAATAATCGGGGGTTCATCATTGAGATAAAAATAAATACCAATTCCAAGACCAAGCAACACAGGAGACCAAAGCAACCTTCGATACCAATCCTGGGCCCAGTATTCTTGGATTTTCATCTTTTCTTTTCCCAATATTCGAGTCGTTTTTTAATATCGCGTTCAAATCCGCGCTCCACAGGATGGTAAAATTTGATCCGCTTCATCCCTTCTGGAAAATAGCTCATCCCTGAAAAGGCATCGTCCAAATCATGATCGTAAATATATCCTTTGGGTGAGTTTAAGGCATAAACGGGAGGATTGAGGTAATCACTTTTGAAAGATGAAACATTTTTTTGAGCAACATAAACGCTATTGGATTTTGGAGCCGTGGCTAAATAAATAACCGCCTGATAAAGGGCCAAATCGCCTTCGGGAGAGCCTAAAATTTCATATGATCTATAAGCATCTAAAGCCATTCTTAAGGCTGCAGGGTCACTCATGCCGATGTCTTCTGTGGCAAAACGAATCAGCCGTCTTAATATATACAAAGGATCTTCACCCCCGGCCAGCATTCGTGAAAGCCAATAAAGCGCGGCATCAACGTCCGAGGCGCGCATAGATTTATGCAAAACGCTGATCAGATTATAATGCTGATCCCCCTTTTTATCATAAATTGGAGCCCGGCGCTGGAGGATATCTTCTATAAGTTCTGAGGTGATTTCTTGATCGGCATTGAGCGTGAGTTCAAGCATATTCAGAAATGCCCTTCCATCCCCTCCAGACATTTCCTTCAAACGTTCCTTTGCCTCGTTTGTAAAAGCGGAACTCTTTCCCAAAAAAGCATGTGCTTTTTCAAATAAAATATCTAAATCTTTTCCTTCAAGCGGTTTTAGCTGAAAAACCTGACACCTGGATAAAAGCGCTTTATTGAGCTCAAAAGAAGGATTTTCTGTTGTCGCTCCAATTAAACAAACCGTTCCATCTTCTAAAACAGGCAAAAAGCTATCTTGCTGAGTTTTATTAAAGCGGTGAATTTCATCTACAAAAAGAACTGTTTTTTGATGACCTTTGGCTTCTTCGAATATTTTTTTAAGATCAGCAATCCCTGAAAAAATGGCGGAAATCGCGATAAATTTCCCGCCAACCGTATCATTTAAAAGCTTTGCAATTGTCGTTTTCCCACAGCCCGGAGGCCCCCAGAAAATCATGGAGGAGATTTTACCTGCCGCAATCATACGGCTCACAGACTTCCCCTCCCCCAAAAGATGCCCCTGCCCTACCACATCCCCAATAGTCTTCGGGCGTAAAAGGTCAGCTAAGGGAGAAAAATTATCCATTTTCTTGCGTAATTGTTGTTCTACCTGGCGCAATCTGCATTAAAAATATCTTATCCCCCCGTTGATAACGCAAAATCCAAGAAAATACATTTTGATCGGCGGCAGTTACAAGATCTTTAACTTCGTTAATAGGTTTATTATTATAGGTTAAGATGCAATCTCCTGGGGCCAAGCCTAGTCTATTGGCAATGCTTCCCCGTTGAATTTCAAAAATCATGACTCCTTTTTTCATGGGATCTATGGACAGTTCGCTCGCAAGAGCAGGGGATAAATTAACCACCGTTGCCCCATTTAAAGGATGATTATTCCCGCTTAAAACTGTCTGATCTCTTAAAGGCACTTCAGGAGGCGCAACGAGTTTAAGGGTAAGTTCTTGTTTTTCTCCTGATCTTAAATAAGAGATCTTGATATCATCCCCCACAACGGAAACACTGACTCTGAAATGATATTCTTCCTGATTCAAGATACGTTTCCCGTTGATATGCGTGATTAAATCACCAATTTTAAACCCTGCTGCCTCAGCTGGACTTTTTTCATAAACGCCTGTGACCAAAACACCCATGGGTTTTTCAAGGCCTAAACTTTTAGCCATTTGATAATCAACGGATTGAACACTTAAGCCAACCCAAGAACGTTCAATTTGTTTGAGCCCGCGCTCATAACTGATCACCATCGGTTTAATCATATTTGAAGGTACGGCAAAACTTAACCCTTGGAATCCGCCATCACTGGATGCGATTGCCGTTGTAATGCCAACCAAGCGTCCTTTAATGTCTCCTGCATGATCAAGTTCTAATGAAATGAGGGCGCCGCCAGAATTCCCTTTATTGACAGCTGCGTCTGTTTGAATATAGGACCTGAAATCTTTTGAGCCGCCAAAACGACTGGCCAGGGCAGAAACAATTCCTCTTGATGAAGATTGACCGATTCCGTAGGGGTTACCAATGGCCAAAACATCATCTCCGATTTTGAGCTCATCTGCGTCTCTAATCTGGACACAGGGAAACTCTTCCGCTCCACCGTCAATTTTTAAAAGAGCCAGATCTGCATTTTTATCAACCATAACAATTTGGGCTTTGAATTCCCTGTTATCGTTTAAAACCACACGAATTTCCTGCCCGCCTTCAATCACATGAAAATTGGTCACGATTAAACCGTTCTTTTTAATCATCACACCAGATCCTAAAGAGTTCTGAATACGTTCGATGGGCATACCAAACGTAAAACTTTCCCCCATACCCCCAAAAAATGGGAAAGATTTAAATAAGGGATTCACCGCAACCTGCTTTACAAGCTTACTGGCATAAATATTGACCACCGCGGGAGCAACTTGCTCAACAACGGGGGAAAATACATTGATTGCAGGAGCAGATGGACTGATAAAGGGAACCTGAACCAGCGCATGAACGTTTGAAGAAGTTTGTAAAAAAAGTATGGAAAAAAGAAGAAGCGTTTTTTTTGTAATCATTTTTGACCTCATAAAAAAAATGAGCAGATTCGAAAATAACGAACCTGCTCACAGATTATTTAAACTAATTTTAAGAATGTCTTAAGCAGCTTGAGTGTCTTCTGCATTGATTGCACCTTGTGCTGAA
>CAIYWZ010000197.1 GCA_903930075.1 uncultured Alphaproteobacteria bacterium
CTCTAAAAAAAGCAGCCGTTTCAAAATCCGTTCTATTGCTGGCTTCGTGCATTTTGTCACTGAGCATTTTTTGAACTTTATTGCCCTGTCCCTTTAAAAATTCCCGCATTTCTTGTAAGTTCACGGCATAATCTTGGGCTGAAATTTTTCCTGTGCAGGGAGCTGAGCATCTTTTGATATGATAGAGCAAACAAGGACGTTTGCGGTCTTTAAAGTAAGAATCTGAGCACGAGCGAATTCCAAAAGTTTTTTGAAGGCTAATCAGAGCAGAATTGACCATATCTGCCGATGCAAAGGGGCCAAAGAATTCATCGGTTTTGTTTTGCATGCCCCTATGTTTGCCAAGCCTTGGAAAATCATGATCCTTAAAAATCGTAATGTGGGGAAAGGCTTTATCATCTTTGAGTAAAACATTATACCGTGGTTGGAGCTTTTTGATCATATTTGCTTCTAAAAGCAAGGCTTCACCTTCGGTGTGAGTGACAATAAACTCCATACGCACAGTTTCACTGACCATGCGTTTTAACCTTGTGGGGAGTTTAGCGGGAAGAGAATAGGAAATCACACGTTTTTTAAGATTTTTTGCTTTCCCCACATACAGCACATCGTCTTTTTCATTAAACATGCGGTATACACCAGGGGAAGGCTGGAGAGTTTTGACATAACCCCTAATTAAGAGAGCGCCTCGTTCTAGAGAATTAGTGGAGATCGACAGCATCTTTAAGATAGAGGCAGGTTAGAATCGTAAAGACATAGGCTTGCAAACAGGAGACCAAAAGTTCAAATCCTGTCATAACGCTGGTCAGGGCCAAAGGTAAAAGCCCACCATAAATCCCCATGCTCACAACAAATCCTGCAAAAACCTTTAAAATGGTATGTCCCGCCATCATATTGGCAAAGAGCCTGACAGATAAACTTATAGGTCTTGAAAAATAAGAGATAATCTCAATGGGGACAAGAATAGGCGCAATATACCAAGGCGTGCCATGGGGAAAAAAGATTCTGAAGAATTTTAGGCCATGCTTGTAAAACCCAATTCCCGTGGATAAAACAAACAAAAATCCAGCCAGGGCGAATGTGACGATAATATGACTTGTGATTGTAAATCCATAGGGGATCATCCCCAGCAAATTTCCAAACAAAACAAAAAGGAATATGCTTAAAATTAAGGGGATAAAAGGTGTTCCATGGGGGCCAATATTTTCTTTGACCAAAGTTTTAATGAAATCATAAACGAGTTCTACGCTGGCCTGCAAACGATCTGGGACCAAAAGTTCTTTTTGTGATCCAAAATACAAAAAAAGAATAATTAAAACAGTTGTTAAAATCATAAAAATGCTTGAATTTGTCAAAGACACATCAATCCCTTGTATATTCAAAGGAACAATTGTTGTAATCATAAACTGATGAAGTGGACTCATTTTTTCTTTTTAAGATCCTGGGTAACTTTTTACTAAACTTCCAACAATCATGTGCCATCCGTCCACGAGGACGAAAAAAATCAATTTAAACGGTAAAGAAATCATCACCGGTGGCAACATCATCATACCTAAAGACATTAGTATCGATGAAACAACCATGTCAATAACTAAAAATGGAATAAAGAGTAAAAAACCAATTTCGAAGGCCCTTTTTAGTTCGCTAATCATAAATGCGGGAACCACAACACGAAAAGGAGTCTCTTCTGGGGTAGGTGGTTTATCTATTTTTGCTAAATCTAAGAATAGACCTAAATCTTTTTCACGCGTACATTTGAGCATAAACTGTTTGAAAGGAGCGGCGACTTTTGCAAGACCCTCTATCTCATCAATTTTTTCTTCCATAATGGGCTTTATTCCATCTTGATAAGCTATTTGAAAAACGGGCTCCATGATAAAGAACGTTAAAAACAAAGAAAGCCCAATCAGGACCACATTGGGAGGAGATTGTTGTAACCCTAAACCACTGCGCAGGAAAGACAGAACAACGGTAATACGTGTAAAAGATGTGGTCATGACAAGCAAAGAAGGTGCTAGTCCTAAGAATGCAATCACCGCGACCAGTTGAAAAAGTTTTGCAGTGTTTGATCCGCCCGATCCTAAGTCTATGCTCATTGTTTGTGCGAAAATGGGAGAAGCCACGAACGAAGATGCAAATAGGATGAACCAGAAATAAATCACTTCTCTCCTCCGCTCATCAGGCTTGGTCCAAAGATAGGGTAATTTTCTTGAATTCCTATACTCTGATCCACAAGGGCTGGGTCATTTTGAGCTTTGTAAGGAAGAATTGATTCTTCTGTGGCACCTGACAAAATAATGTATTCACTGCGATCGATGCTGACCAAATAGAGTTTTCGTTTTGGATCAAGGTTTTTGCTTTCAACAATATGAATTCTTTGCAGTTTCTTTTTGCCTTGATAAACAATCCCTTTTCCTCCACGTGAAATATAATAGGAAAGTATTAACAGAAACACGAGAAATATGGAAATTCCCAAAAGTTTAAAAAGTGTTGGATCGTACATTTATTTTTACCTTTTTGCAGATGATATATAAGCTTTATGAGCGGTTACACGGGTATTTGAGTTTGTTAAGCGCTCAAAAATATTTTTTTCTTGTGTTTTAAGAAGTCCCATGAGGATATCTAAAGCATTTTTAAGTTTCACAAGATTATTCAGATTATCTTCAGTTCTAAAAGACTCATTTATGTCTTCAAATAAAGATATAAAGTCAATGTCATCTATATTATCCTCTTCCTCAAGCTTACCAATGATATTTGTTGTGATCTTGGTAAGCTCCTGGGTTGTTTTTTTGTGCCCCCTCATGATGGGATTTCTCCTGAAAAATAAATCACAGGTTTCATTCTAAGTTATATTTATGAAAGATCAACTGGTTTTTTAGTGGGTCAGGGAAACAAATGCCTTTGTTGTCAGAATTTCAACAATCCCGATGATTGTTCCACATAAAATACACATTTGCAGTCGTGTGAGTGATATCAGGGGACTTCTCATGTTGGCAAATTCGTATTTTTTTTGATCACACAATAGGGGAAAAAAGGATCCACATATCATAGTTGTCGTGGCAATGAGCGATCCGAGTTTTGGATCTATTCCTATTTGGTGAGCAATTGTTTTTCCCGATTCCTTAACCATTGTTTCTAGTATAAGCCCTGCAGATGCTCCTGCGACGAGCCCTACTCCTTTTGTGAGGATCTTTGAATGGAGTGTATCATTTCCTGTATTTAAGCATTCGGCCCCACAAAGCGCAGCTTCTGTCATGATAACTACATCTTGAGTGTAACCGGCTACGGCAAACATATTGTCAAAACTAAAATCTGAGGCAAAGACATCTATTTTAAAAGTAAAAAGGCTAAAAAGAATAGCAAATTTCAAATTTTGGCACACTGTCATTATTCCTTCTGATGAGTGGTTTTTGATAATTGATGCAATAATATCCCAATGATCAATGTTGAAGCCACAACGGGCACACTGAATTGATGGGTTACGAATACTGTTTTGAGCAGTCCTTGGATACTATCCATTGAGTCGATCGGGTCTTTAACTGTGAAAAGCCATTGGCCCAGTTGTAAATAATTCAGAATTCTCGATATCGCAACGGTTTTACCGATTGCATCCGGATCTAATCCGAGTTTATCAGCAACTTGATTTGCAATCCATGAAGACGCTGTGGCATCTGCTGCTATTAAGATTTCGCCAATCCCTATTCTAAGCGCAACGGATGTGGCAATAATTTCAGGAATGAGAATAGATTCAGTTGTCATTAAAGTTCTTATTATTCCGGCATTAAGTATGGTCACTGGGAGATGTCTTCCAATGGTTAGATTTAGATCCAGCTTCTGAGCAAGCGTTTCACCGCTTTTTGCAACCAAGGTTTTAAGAGCAAAAGCTGATGCAGGAAAGAGCAGAATATATAACATCATCTTATCGTCATCTGGTTGAGTAAAATGACCGCTACAAAATATAGATGTTGCAAGAATGGGGAGAGTCTGTAGAACTTCTAACCCTTCTGATGAAGGTTTTGATGGGGTTGATTTATTTATAGCTTCTGATGCCTCTTTGTCTAAGGGAGCTAATAGAACTGGCTCATTTAAAATCTTTGATGGCATCAAACTATCTAGATCAAGTTCCGTAGGAAGTTCCGTTGCAAAAACTGCTAAATTTAAAGAAAAAAAACATGAAATAATTGTAAATTTTAAGTGCCGAATCATTTAATCTACTCCCTTTGTTGTTATGAGTTAATAGTATGAATACGAGAATCTATTTGCGGACGCAAGCGGAAAAATCGAAGGGTTAAAAGTGGTCAATTGGCATGAAAATAAATTTCTATAAAAAACTTGAAAAAGACCTTGACTTGTAAAGAAGTTCTGGTTATTGTGTGTGAACTGCTGGGAATGAGAGGGTTGCAACTTAAAGCCAATCCTTGAATCAGCAATAAAATCGAGAGAATATCTAAAGTAAGTTAAGTGCAATCGCTTAATAGCTACTTTTTTTATTTAATGAAAATATAAAGTATTTATGTAATTTATAGGGGTTATCAATGCCAACGATCAACCAATTGATCCGTAAGCCTCGTTCTCCACAGGCTGAACGAAATAAAGTACCTGCGCTGCAAGCGTGTCCACAACGTCGTGGAGTTTGTACGCGTGTAACAACGACAACGCCAAAGAAGCCAAACTCGGCTTTGCGTAAAGTTGCTCGTGTGAGATTAACAAATGGATATGAAGTAACAGCATATATTCCAGGAGAAGGTCACAACCTTCAGGAGCACTCTGTTGTTTTGATTCGTGGTGGTCGTGTAAAAGACTTGCCGGGTGTGCGTTATCATATTATTCGTGGTGCGCTTGATACCCAAGGAGTTAAAAATCGTAAACAAGGCCGTTCTAAGTACGGCGCAAAACGTCCAAAGTAGAGGTGAAGTATGGCACGTCGTAGAGCAGCTGAAAAACGCGAATTCCTTCCTGATGCAAGATATGGTGACTTTGTTCTGGCAAAGTTTATGAACAGCTTGATGTATGAAGGTAAAAAATCAATTGCAGAACGTATTGTATACGGCGCATTGATGAAAATTGAACAAAAAGCACAAAAAGAAGGTCTTAAGACATTCCATGAAGCTTTGGTAAATGTAAAGCCTGCGGTTGAGGTTCGTTCTCGCCGTGTTGGTGGTGCGACATACCAGGTTCCTGTAGAAGTTCGTCCAGATCGTTCACAGGCTTTGGCAATCCGTTGGTTGATTACAATGTCCCGTAAGCGCTCAGAAACAACGATGGTGGATCGTCTAGCTGCTGAATTACTTGATGCTGCCCAAAACAGAGGCGCATCTGTAAAAAAGCGTGAAGACACACATAAAATGGCAGAGGCAAACAAAGCCTTTTCACATTATCGTTGGTAAGGGGAGAAGAAAATGGCTCGTACAACACCGATTAGCATGTATCGTAACATTGGGATTATGGCCCATATCGATGCTGGAAAAACAACAACAACAGAACGTGTTTTGTATTATACAGGGAAATCCTATAAAATTGGTGAAGTTCATGAAGGAACTGCAACAATGGATTGGATGGAACAAGAGCAGGAAAGAGGTATTACAATCACTTCTGCTGCGACAACTTGTTTCTGGCGCGAACATCGCATCAATATTATCGACACACCAGGTCACGTAGACTTTACAATCGAAGTTGAACGTTCTTTGCGTGTTCTCGATGGTGCGGTTGCTGTTTTTGATAGCGTTGCCGGTGTTGAGCCTCAATCTGAAACTGTTTGGCGTCAAGCAGATAAATACGATGTTCCAAGAATTTGTTTCGTCAACAAAATGGACCGTATTGGCGCGAACTTTTATCGTTGCGTTGATATGATGGTTGATCGTTTGGGTGCAAAACCTTTGGTTCTCCATTTGCCAGTGGGTGAAGAAAGTGAATTTTCTGGGATCATTGATCTTGTTGCAATGAAGTATGTTCGTTGGTTGGATGAATCTTTGGGCGCACAATTTGTGATCGAGGAGATTCCAGCAGAATTTAAAGCAAAAGCTGATGAATACAGAGCAAAGCTTGTGGAAACTGCTGTTGAAATGGATGATGCTTTGCTCGAGGCTTATCTTTCTGGGACTGAGCCTTCCGTTGAAGGACTCAAAAATTGTATCAGAAAAGGTGTTCTTGTTTCAGCATTTGTTCCAGTTCTGTGTGGAAGCGCGTTTAAAAATAAAGGCGTTCAACCGTTGTTGGATGCTGTTGTTGATTTCTTGCCATCACCTGAGGATATTGGAGCTGTTGATTGTATTGATTTTGATACAGAAGCAGAAATTCAACGTCAAGCAGAAGATTCTGAACCTTTCTCAGGTCTTGCATTTAAAATCATGACCGATCCTTTTGTGGGGACATTAACTTTCGTTCGTATCTATTCTGGAATCTTGGAAACGGGTTCGAGTATTACAAACACTGTCAAAGACCAAAAAGAGCGTATCGGCCGTATGTTGTTGATGCATGCGAACAACAGAGAAGATATCAAAGAAGCAAGAGCTGGCGACATTGTTGCCCTTTGCGGTTTGAAAAATACGACAACTGGAGATACTTTGTGTGATCCGTTAAAGCCAGTTATTCTGGAAAGAATGGAATTCCCAGAACCAGTTATTGAAGTTGCTGTTGAACCAAAAACAAAGACAGACCAAGAAAAAATGGGTATGGCGCTTGCAAGACTTGCGTCAGAAGATCCATCCTTTAGAGTTTCGACAGATCAAGAATCCGGTCAGACTGTGATTAAAGGAATGGGTGAACTCCACCTTGAAATCTTGGTTGACCGTATGCGCCGTGAATTTAAAGTTGAGGCCAATGTTGGTGCTCCACAGGTTGCTTACCGTGAAACAATTTCTAAACGTGCTGAAATTGATTACACACATAAAAAGCAAAGTGGTGGTTCAGGACAGTTTGCGAAAATTAAGCTGGTGTTTGAACCTTTAGAACCAGGTTCTGGATTTGTATTTGAAAGTGCAATCGTTGGTGGATCTATTCCAAAGGAATATATCCCTGGTGTTCAAAAAGGATTAACAAACTCACTGCAAAACGGTGTGATCGCAGGATTTCCTGTGATTGACTTTAAAGCAACATTGATTGACGGAAGTTATCACGATGTTGACTCTAGCGTTTTGGCTTTCGAAATTGCAGCTAAAGCGGCATTTAGAGAAGGTCTTGGAAAGTGCGCACCAAAGTTACTTGAACCCGTGATGCGTGTTGAAGTTGTGACACCAGAAGAGTATATGGGTGATATCATCGGAGACTTAAACAGCCGTCGTGGTCAAGTTTCAGGTATGGATTCTAGAGGAAATGCAAGGGTGATTTCTGCAATGGTGCCATTGGCATCAATGTTTGGGTATGTCAATACCTTAAGATCAATGAGTCAAGGAAGAGCCCAGTATACAATGCACTTTAATCACTATGAGCAAGTTCCTCAAAATGTGGTTGAAGAAATTAAAACAAAATTAGCATAGGAGTAATAAAAAATGGCAAAAGCAAAGTTTGAGCGGAATAAGCCGCATTGCAACATTGGAACAATTGGTCACGTTGACCATGGTAAGACATCATTGACAGCTGCGATCACAAAGATCTTGGCGGAATCTGGTGGTGCTACATTTACAGCGTATGATCAAATTGATAAGGCTCCTGAAGAAAGAGCGCGCGGAATCACGATTTCAACGGCCCACGTTGAATATGAAACAGCAAACAGACATTATGCTCACGTTGACTGTCCAGGTCACGCCGATTATGTGAAGAACATGATCACCGGTGCGGCTCAGATGGACGGCGCGATTTTGGTTGTGTCTGCGGCTGACGGTCCGATGCCTCAAACAAAAGAACACATTTTGCTTGCACGCCAAGTAGGTGTTCCAGCGCTGGTTGTATTTTTGAACAAGTGCGATATGGTCGATGACATTGAGCTTTTGGAGTTGGTGGAACTTGAAGTTCGTGAACTTCTTTCATCTTACAATTTCCCAGGCGATGATATCCCTATCATCAGAGGATCTGCCCTTTCCGCTTTGGAAAACTCCAGTGAAGAACTCGGCAGAGGCGCAATTTTGAAGTTGATGGAAGCAGTTGATGCTTACATTCCTCAGCCAGAGCGTGCCCGTGATAAGGCTTTCTTGATGCCAATCGAAGACGTTTTCTCGATTTCAGGTCGTGGAACTGTTGTCACTGGCCGTGTTGAAAGCGGTGTGGTGAAGGTTGGTGAAGAAATGGAAATTGTGGGGATTCGTCCAACACAAAAAACAGTCGTCACTGGCGTTGAAATGTTCCGTAAGCTCCTTGACCAAGGTGAAGCTGGCGATAACATCGGAGCTCTCTTGCGTGGGACAAAACGTGAGGATGTAGAACGCGGACAAGTTTTGTGCGCTCCAGGCTCTATTATGCCACACACAAAATTCAAGTGTGAGTGCTATATTTTGACCAAGGAAGAAGGCGGTCGTCATACACCGTTCTTTAGCAACTACCGTCCACAGTTCTATTTTAGAACAACAGACGTGACCGGTGCAACTGAGTTGCCCGAAGGCACAGAAATGGTGATGCCAGGAGATAA
>CAIYWZ010000198.1 GCA_903930075.1 uncultured Alphaproteobacteria bacterium
CGTGGATATTGGAGCCTGGAGTGAAGCCGAAAGATACGGTTACATCAACGCCGTTTCCGCCAGAGCCGACGCGGAATCTAGGCTTGAGGAGGCTTTGAAAAAGGGGCTGGAAGAGGGGAAGAAAGAAGGTAGAGAAGAGGGTGAGAAGAAAGCCAATCTCGAGACCGCAAGATTGATGATGAGTGAAGGGTTTGCCAATGATATTATTCTTAAAATGACAAAAATTTCCACAGAAGATCTGGAAGATTTGAAAAATCTTTCAAAAGAGTAAAATAAAGCCATATTTTTGGTTTTGAACAACGCCAAAATGGATATTGAAAAAAATCTCAAAATCATATATCCTCATCTTCAATCGTACATAAAGGATAAAAAGAATGACGACACAAAATTTTGGTGTGATTACGCAAATTATCGGCCCGGTGATTGATATTCGCTTTGAAGAAGGCGCGGTTCCTGCGATTTTGAATGCGCTTCGGGTGGAACGGAAAGATTCCAAGGAAAATCTCATTTTGGAAGTTGCCCAGCATTTGGGGGACAATATCGTTCGAACAATCGCCATGAGCAAAACCGATGGCCTCAAGCGCGGAGAAAAAGTTGTGGATACGGGCAATTCCATCCAAGTGCCCGTGGGACCTGAAGTTTTGGGCAGAATCATGAACGTGATCGGGGAACCCGTGGACCATAGAGGCCCCATTGAAACAAAGCATAAATCCTCCATATACGCCCCTGCCCCGGCTTTTGTGGACCAATCCACGGCCTATGAGATTTTAACCACGGGGATTAAGGTTGTGGATCTTTTGGCCCCTTATGCAAAGGGGGGGAAAGTTGGTCTTTTTGGCGGCGCAGGCGTGGGGAAAACAGTTTTGATCATGGAGCTGATCAACAATATTGCCAAGGCACACGGCGGATACTCTGTGTTTGCAGGCGTTGGCGAGCGGACACGCGAAGGAAATGACCTCTATCATGAAATGATCGACTCTGGCGTTATTGACTTTGAAAAAGGCTCAAAAGCTGCCCTTGTGTATGGTCAAATGAACGAACCACCTGGAGCACGCGCACGCGTTGCCTTAACGGGTTTGACGCTGGCTGAATATTTCAGAGATCAAGAGGGCCAGGATGTTTTGCTTTTTATCGACAATATTTTTAGGTTTACTCAAGCAGGAGCCGAGATTTCAGCGCTTTTGGGGCGTATCCCCTCAGCAGTGGGGTATCAACCTACGTTAAGCTCGGAGATGGGCCTTTTGCAAGAGCGCATCACCTCCACCCATAAGGGCTCGATCACCAGCGTACAAGCCATTTATGTTCCCGCCGACGACTTAACGGACCCGGCCCCTGCAACCTCATTTTCTCACCTGGATGCCACCACCGTTTTAAACCGGCAAATCTCAGAGCTTGGCATTTATCCAGCCGTTGATCCGCTCGATTCCACATCCAGGCTCCTGGACCCAAGAATAGTGGGACTTGAGCATTACACGGTTGCAACCAAGGTTCAAAAAACGCTCCAAACCTATAAATCTCTTCAAGATATTATCGCGATTTTGGGGATGGATGAGCTTTCGGAAGAAGATAAACTCACTGTTTCAAGGGCGCGAAAAATCCAAAAACTCTTTTCCCAACCCTTCCATGTGGCCGAAACCTTCACCGGAATGCCAGGCGTTTTCGTGCCTTTAGAAGAGACCATCGCCAGCTTTAAAGCCATTGTCGAAGGCGAATGTGACGCCATACCCGAAGCCGCATTCTACATGGTTGCAGGGCTTGCGTCCGTCAGGGAAAAGGAAAAAAGCCTTTAAGGATTTTTCCATGAAAACTTTGCGTGTCATCCTGAAAGACCAACTCAGCCTGGATTTATCCGCTTTAAAAGATTTGGATTGTAGCGCAGATCTTATTTTGATGTGTGAAACAAGGGATGAATTTACCCATGTCCAGCATCACCAAAAAAAGATTGCGTTCATCCTTTCGGCCATGCGTCATTTTGGGAAAGAGCTTGAGGAAAAAGGGTATCCTCTTATTTACACAAAACTAGACGACCCCCTCAATACGGACGTTTTGGAAACAGAGATTTCCCGCATATGCAAACTCCATGAAATCACGCATATTGTGATGACCTGGCCTGGAGAATACCGGATTCTTGAGAACTTGAAAGAACTAAACATTGAATTTCGAGAAGATGATCGTTTTTTAGCCTCCAGGGAAGATTTTTTGACTTTTGCCACGCATCGAAAAGAATTGCGCATGGAGTTTTTTTACCGTCAAATGCGTCAAAAATATTCTATTTTGATGGAAGACGGGCAGCCCAAAGGGGGACAGTGGAATTATGACGCGCAAAATCGCAAGTTTCCAAAGGGCCCATTGTCGATTCCTTCCTATTACAAAGCAGATCCTGACGCGATAACGCTTGAAGTTATGGAGCTTGTGAAGGAAAACTTCTCCCATCATTTTGGCAAAATCCATCCCTTTCACTTTGCCGTGACCAGGGATCAAGCCTTAGAGGCCCTGCATCTTTTTATCAAAGAACGTCTGCCTTTTTTTGGAGATTATCAAGACGCCATGATTCAGGAAGAACCCTGGATGTATCACTCCCACATCAGCTTTTATCTGAACATCGGCCTTTTAAACCCACTGGAATGCATCCGTTTGGCTGAAACCTCAGATGCACCTTTAAACGCGGTGGAGGGCTTTATTCGGCAAATTTTAGGCTGGAGGGAATATGTGCGGGGTATTTACTGGCTCAAAATGCCCGGGTATAAAACATTGAATTTTTTAAATGCCACGGGAAAACTACCAGAGTTTTTTTGGAATGCAGATACAAAAATGAATTGCTTAAAGCAGTGTATTAAAGAAACACAAGAAAATGCCTATGCCCACCATATTCAGCGCTTGATGGTCATTGGAAATTTTGCCCTGATTGCGGGACTGTCTCCAGATGAAGTCAATAACTGGTATTTAATCGTATACGCCGATGCCCACGAATGGGTAGAACTCCCCAACGTGACGGGGATGATTCTTTTTGCAGATGGAGGGATACTCGGGAGCAAACCCTACGCCGCAAGCGGCTCTTACATCAACAAAATGTCCAATTATTGCAAAAACTGTCATTATAAAGTCGCAGAGAAAACCGGAGAAAGCGCCTGCCCTTTTAATTATCTCTACTGGGATTTTCTCATTCGAAATCAAGAAAAATTAGAGGGAAATCACCGCATGAGTATACCTTATGCCACGCTTGCAAAAACAGCAGCAGAGAAAATAGAACTTATTCAAGATAATGCTCAGAAATTCTTGGGAAAACTATCATGACCCATAAAAAGCCAAACCTTCCCCAAAAAATATGCATCACCTGCAAAAAACCCTTCTCCTGGCGACGGAAATGGGAAAAAGTTTGGGAAGAGGTGAAATACTGCTCGAAAAAATGCAAATAGTGGATTTTTGAGAAAGATTTCCACCTGTTTCAATTCATCTTTTAACCCTATACCTTGATGTTTTGAGAATGAAGCTGATTATGTGGGACGCCTTTTGAAGAGATTTAAAGAACAGGGAAGCGCGGGGTTGATTCCTGGTAAAAAGACTGGAAGACCTCCATTTCCCAAGGAGATGAAAGACCAAATTATCGAGTTGATGAGGGGGAAATATAAGGATTTTGGTCCCCAACTTGCCTGTGAAAAATTAAACGAACTGGAGGGATTGCCCGTGAGCCGGGAGTCATTACGCAGGTGGATGATCGACCAAGGTTTGTGGAGTGCGAAAAAAGCCAAGAACAGACGGATTCATCAAAGCAGAGCGCCCCGGCCAAGGTTTGGGGAATTGGTGCAAATTGATGGATGTTCTCATGATCCTAAACTCCCAAAGATGTGGGCATTGTAATATTTAAGGCTGTGGCAATGTCTTTGACTTTTTTATTGGGTTCTTGAATAATGATTTGATCGTCATAAACTTTGGCTTGAAGGGAACGCAAGCGTATTAGGGCTTTGTCCATGGGGATATCGGGTTGTAATTTTTCGCGCATTTTGATAAAAACAATCAAACAAAGGAATACAAGCATCAAGTAACCGTTGATTGATTGCTCGGAATGGAC
>CAIYWZ010000199.1 GCA_903930075.1 uncultured Alphaproteobacteria bacterium
AGAAAATCTATAATCTATGTGTCTTTTTAAAAGCACAGATATGCTTTCTATAGCTTTGTTACATTGAGAGTTATCTATTTTGCAATTTATCGCCATTGTATCCTCAGGACTATAAACATCCTTTTGAAAAGTTACATCAACTCTGCATGTACCATGGTCTCCTAGTAACATAGTCTTTATCTTTTCCTCCATATGAATCGTTTAATTGAACTTTGGCATTACATTAGGATTCATAATAATAATCCTCTTCTTACAGCTTAAAGGTTTATAGAAAGATTTGGATGAATCTGCTGCCTATTCCATTCTGGCTATTATCTTATATTTGACCAAAGCCCTGCTTTTTTGCTGGCCAAAGAATACAAAACTTTGTGGCAACTGCATGGGTAATTGAAATTAGAAAGGAAACTGATAGCTACCAGGTTGTACTCCTGAATCTGTAAATTTAAAGAGAAAGGTCTTGAAGGTGAAGAGAGTCTTCTTTGATTGGTGAAGATTCGTATACACATGCTTGTTGTGCGTGTCTAGTTCTATACAAGATCTCTCAGTCCCTTTCACTTCAAGTTAAAGCACCTTCGCTGGGAATACTTAAGTCATATTCATGATGACTGTTCCTGAAATAATCTCTCCTTGGCTAAATGTCGTCTTTTGTAGCAAGATTTAAATAGAACCGCAAGGATGTGGAGGATGAATCTCAGCTTTCTTCATTTTTGAAAGAAATTACCCTTTATTCTAGAAAATATTTATATCGAATTACATATATCCTAGACAGGAATAGCGGGGTTTTGGTGTTCAATTGAGCTTAAAAACGTGGCTATTCTTTCCAATTCCTCGTATGCGATATCTCTTGAATATGCATCTTCTTGACGATGTTCAATGATTACAGGTTCTGGAAGGGGTCCTTCTGGTGATTCTGAAGGATTTAAAGGCTCTGCAGAGACAACGATCTCGGGTTCTATCACTTCAACAACGGGCTCGGGTTCTGGAGGAATATGGGTTTGGAGAACATGTCTGATGTCTTCAACAATTTTTTTCAAACGCACAAAACTAACCCCGCGCCCTCTCGTGAGGCGATCTATTTTTTCATCTAATTCTTGAATATCATTTTTAAGGGTCAAGATTTTTTCAAGATTTTCTTTCAGGAGAGTAACTGGAGTTCTTGCAAAACCTTTTTCAAAAAGCTCAGGCGTTACTTTTCCTTCTTTGGCCGCTCTATCCTTTGCGGCATTGGGATTTTTACTCTTTTGAATCAATATTTCAACATGCTTCATATCAATCCAATCGGCATAAGAATAAGGCCGATCATCAATAAAATTTGAATCGGTAAGTTTTATAAAGACAAATTTATCACAAAACTTTTCATTCACCCAAACAAAAGGCGACAATCTATATTCAAGATCCTCTTCTAAAGGTGGATATCCCATTTCCCAAAAACGATCAACCAAAAGCAAAAGGAGTTTTACTCCTTTAACAACACCATCAAGCCCATGACAATAAAACCAACCTTCCATAAGCCATATAGCAATTTGAAAATCTTTTGTTTTATGGGTAAGAGCACTCTCACATAAAAGAGATAATCTATGCCATTCTTTGTTATAATTGTTGCCTGATTTTAAACTTGCAGGAAAAAAATCTTCATCTTGTTTACGAATCGATCGCAGAGTCTCATATTCGGGAAGATACTTTAAAAAAGCACCTGTGGGACCATTTTGTCCAGGGATATCGTTTAAAAATTTTTCTAATTCCATATCCATGATCTCTCCTTAACCTTAACTTTCTGTTACTTTAAGTTTATTTGTTTTTGGAGGCAATGCTATAGCCCTGGTTTCTTCTGATAAACTGGGCGCCCTGCTTGGGAATGTTGGGAGTGATATCGTTTCTGAGCCCACTTTTTGAGACGTTTGAACCTCAATGCGCACATAAACTCTAGCCGTTTCTCCCGGTTTTCCCTGGACAGCAGATGGATTATCCGAAAGAACCGTTGTTGGCGGAACAACCAGAGTTGGAACGATAAACTTGAGCATATGAGGTTCTGAATCAACACCTCTACCAATTTCTCCAAAGCCTGCGCCAAACATACGGATCGCTTTAAAAAGTGACCATCTTGATGAAATTGTAAATCCAGCAAGTCTATCTTCTACAGCCATTCCATCCTGCGATGGGTCATAGGCAGGTTTAAGGCTTCCACCATCTGCCCATTTGAAGGCAAACATTAAGGCATCTCCATAATTCCAAGAAATCTTCTTTTCTTTACTTCTGGAAGATAACGTGGTTTTTCCAACACTTAAAAACCAATCAACGATATTGCTCCCGCCAATTTCCTGAGGTTTGTTTGCTCTAAAATTAACGGTCAGCATATATGTTGGTTCTTTCAAAACAGGCTTTTCTTCAATAAATCCAGCGAAAATAGGTTTTAACTCTTCCAAAGATTTTAAGAAAATTTTGATTTGAGGCAAAGAAGTTTCATCTTCTGGAAGAGGTTCTATGATTTTGTCGGTCATTCCCCCTGCCAGTTCAAAGAGTTTATAAAGCTTTTGAATGTCTTCAACTTTTGCATCAGGGGCTGTATATTCATCAGAAAAAGGAAACTTTTCTGAGATTTTTCCGTTAAAGAACTCGGCCAAGTCTGTGTATGCTTTGATAGAAGATTTCATTTGCAAGAAATGACAGCGATCGTAAATTTGCTTAGAAATTCTTTGTTTTGCAGCAACAAAGAAATCCCCTGAGATCGTACCTGTACCCTCTTTTTTTAATTTTTCGACACAATTTTTACCCGTAATAGGGGCCAAATCCTCTGTAAGATAACTTTCTAACATCAACATTGTGCTATCAGCTTTTTGTTTTTCATAGCCAGAGGCATTGTCTAGAATTCTGGACCATTTCCCAAGTAAAGGAAAACTCAGTTGATTGATTTGAAATCCTTGGGTTTTTAAAATGGTGAGCAAAGGGATACCGAATTCTTTGACTAAAAATTCAACGCGTGTTGCTTGCATCTTCAATCTGTTTTTCAAATCAGAGATATCAGATGCGCTAAAAGCTTTGGCACTGACCAATCCCTCTCCTTCCCACCAATCAAAATTACCATTTTTAACTTTATAGATCCCATCCCGTTCCAAAATACTATCGAGTCTGGCCAGCGTATCATAATATTGATTCACAACAATAGATTGCAACATCATAAAACTATCCCTTACGGTTTCCCCATTAATCATGGGAATAATCCGGCTAATGTAGGGCGTTGCAAGTTTAAGATTTTCCATAATTGGTTTTATAGAAGATTCCGGCGTTCCATCCGATGGAGAAATGGGAGGGACATCCATAATCATGGATTTGCTCACTAAGTTCATGACATTAATTTGTAGTGCCCGTAAGCTGATGGATTGAACAATGCGTTGCAGTTGAGCCGGATAATTCCCAAGCTTATTTTGGATAAACTGATCATAACTTGTAATAAAATTGGATGCATGTTGTAATTCAGGAATATCCCACATCACAATACGTCCTGGCGGGGGGGGTGTGATATTCTTTTTGGATTCAGTTTTAAGCATAAACGTTTCTTTACTCAGCTCTGCTAAACTTTTTTGGAGTTTTATAAAAGTGTCAGAAGGCGCTGCCACAGAAACTCCCTTTTCTAAGGCAAAAATAGATCCTGTCAAATTAAGGCCAACATCTGGAAGCTCTTTTTTAAATCTCAGGAATGCGTCCGATGTTCTTTTTTTGAACTCTTCCCCAAAGTTTTTACCCAAAAGCTTTAAATTATTCATTTTACCAATGAGCTGTTCAAGTTCCATATCAAATTCAAGCTTTGATTTATTGAGCCATTTAAAATCGCTGTGCTCAATGGCATCCACAACGGCATTTGCTTTAGATTCAAGCTGCTGGATTTCCGCAATAGAACTTGTCGCTGTCCCTTCTCTGCCACCCAGTTGATTTAAACTATCTTCCAGAGCAAAAAATTTCAAGACAGCATAGTTGTCTGGTCCAAAAACTGAGTCTATATATTGAGTCATGAATTTTTCAAAATGATAAACCACGGCATTTTTAAACGTATCGAGTTCTATGGGAATATATTCTTCCCATTTTAAAGTTTCGCTTATTTGTCCGGAGATATGATCAAAGAAAACTTTGGGAATTGTGGTGCCAAACAAATAATTCACAACGGATTCTAAATAACTACGGTCTTTTGTCAGAGCAAACTCATTATATTTTGCAACTGCCTTTTCAAAATCTTCCATATCTTTGATAAACGTTTTTAAAATGATAAATTGCTTTGTTTGCGAAAGCCCTGGAGATTTCACTTCTACGACGATAGAGTCAATGGGCATACCTTGTATTACTTTTTCTGCTTTCAATTTCAGATCAAGGGAAAGTGATCGCAAAACCAAATGGTCAAAGGCAATGGCCAGAACAGATTCTATTTTACTGCGCGATCCTGAAAACCAAGTCGAGGGAATAAAAGGCGATGAAAAACGTGTATTTTCATAGGTAT
>CAIYWZ010000200.1 GCA_903930075.1 uncultured Alphaproteobacteria bacterium
CCTGGATTGAAAAAAATATCATCATGAGTACAGCTTTTTATGGAAGAATTTCTTTAAGGCTTACCGTTGCCCCTTTGCCTTTGGCTCAATGTGCAAAACTCTTAAGAACCAACGGATTTCAAGGAAATGATCAAGAGATTTACCGAATACTTTCCCTGACTGGAGGTGTTCCATTTTACCTTGAACAAATCGATCCAGCGCTATCTTCAAAAAACAATATTAAAAAACTATGTTTCCAAAAAAATGGACCTTTTGTTAATGAATTTAATATGATTTTTCATGATTTATTCAATGGGGATGGCCCCGTTCATAAAAAAATACTCGATATTTTATCCACTGGGAGAAAGTATTTTTCAGAAATTAAAAAACTCTTTGGAAAAATCGACGATGAAACACTTAAAATTTATCTAGAAGACCTTTATGTGTGTGGATTTATTATGAGATATACGCAGAAATCTTTAGTAACAAAAAAGCCTCTAGAAGAAAAAGTATATGGATTATGTGATCCATATGTGCATTTTTATCTTAAGTATATCGAGCCGCGAAAGGGAGATATCGATATCCTCGATGAGAATTCTTCTTACGAGATTGATATTCCAGGATTTGATGGAATTATTGGTTTGGCCATCGAAACGTTACTTATCCAAAATAATTCTTTGATTTTTAAAGCACTTGGCTTGCGACGTTCCCTGGATTTTTTTATAGGCCCTTATCATCAAAAAACAACAAAGGATCAAAAAGGCTGTCAGATAGATTTTGCAATTCAAGACAACAGCAATAATTTTTATGTTTGTGAACTCAAATTTTCTTCCAATGAAATTAAAAAAAAATATTATTGATGAGATGAAAGAAAAAATCTCAAGGCTCATCGCTTCCCCCAAAACAACCTTCATCCCCGTACTTTTTCATATCGGAGGGGTGAAAAAAGAAGTGATAGATGCGAACTATTTCCATCGTATTATAGATATAGCAAATTTTATTAAAGAAGAAGATTAGGCGGAGTATCTATTGAATTTATAAAAATAAAAAAATCTTAACGCCCTAAATGCTGGCGGCCTTGGGTTTTTGCGATGTCGATTTGACGTTGGCGTTGTCTGTAGGAGACTTTTTTCTCGTTGGATGTTGCGTCATAGCATTTTGAGCAGGATACGCCGCGTTCGTATAGGGGGGAGGATTCTTCTTCTTTGAATATGGGGTTTCTGCATCCGTGACAGAGTTTGTATTCTCCAAGTTCTAGGCCGTGTTTGATGCCGACTCTGTGATCAAAAACGAAGCATTCGCCTTCCCATAGAGACTGGTCCACAGGGGTTTCTTCTAGGTATTTGAGAATGCCGCCTTTGAGGTGATACACTTCTTCAAAGCCCTTGCTGAGCATATATGAGCTTGCTTTTTCGCACCTGATGCCTCCGGTGCAAAACATGGCGACTTTTTTATTTGTTTGGCCTTCTAAGTTCTTTTCTATAAACTCGGGGAATTCCCGGAAGGTTTTTGTGTTGGGATTCAGGGCATTTTTAAACGTGCCCATTTCAACTTCATAATCGTTGCGTGTGTCAATCAAAAGAACATCGGGATCTTGCAAGAGATCATCCCATTCCTTTGGGGAGACGTATTTACCGACTTTGCGTGTAGGGTCAACGCCTTCAACACCTAAGGTAACAATTTCCTTTTTTAAACGGACTTTCATGCGGTAAAAAGGCATATTGTCGGAGTGCGATTCTTTATATTCCATGCCTTCAAAAAAGTCATGTGCGATCAAGAAATCTTTTAATGCGTCAATGCCTTCTCTGGAAGAAGCTACCGTTCCATTGATGCCTTCATTTGCTAACAGGAGTGTTCCTTTGATTTTATGCTTGGTGCAAAGGTCAATCAGAAGAGGTTGCAGCCCTTTTGTATCTGGAATAGAAATAAAATTATAAAGAGCGGCAACGACGACTGACATTTTAGGCGTGCCCCTCTGGTGGCATTGCTTGACGTTGACGATAAAGTTCTGCAAAATCAATGGGTTTGAGAAGCAATGAAGGATATCCGCCATCACGGGTTAAATCCGCCACAATATTGCGTGCGAAAGGGAAAAGAATGCGTGGGCATTCGATGAGCAAAATAGGGTTCACATAACTTTCAGGAACATTTTCCAGGATAAAGATTCCGGCATAGCTGAGTTCAATAATAAACGCGGGTTCATTCTCAAAAGAAGCTCTTCCCTGAACCACAAGAGTGACTTCATAGGCACCTTCGCCAAGACTTGTGGTGTAGACTTGAATGTTCACATCAACTTCTGGGGCTTTGTCTCTGATGGTGAGCGCTATCAAAGGCTTTGGGTTTTCAAAAGATACATCTTTAATGTATTGAACAGTTACGGAAATTCCGATGTCCCCTTCAGGGGAAGTGAGTTCTTGTTCGCTCATAATTGCTCCTTAAAATAATTTTAAATGGTACCTGCTGGGGGACTCGAACCCCCAAGGCCGAAGCCGACGGATTTTAAGTCCGTTGTGTCTACCAGTTCCACCAAGCAGGCAATGGCAAGAATATGCCACACTCCTAAAAAAAATGCAAGTAAAATTATCAATTGACAAATACCCCTCTTTTGATGTAAAAAATATAAATCTTGCACAAAATGCGGAGGGGTGGCCGAGTGGCTGAAGGCAACGGTTTGCTAAACCGTCATACGGAGAAATCTGTATCGAGGGTTCGAATCCCTCTCCCTCCGCCAGATTTTGTGAAGAGAACTTTTCTCTCGTCTTTTTCTAGTAGCATTAGTGCCCCTCAGAACCCCAGTATTTATGGGCTTTCCAAGGTTTTCGTCTAGAATTAGACCCGTACTTCACTTTCTCCAATTTCACCATTTTACCCCTAAAATCTCCATTTTTGGCCTCTCCATCTCCGATACATGCGAACACTCGGGGTGAAGGTACGCATGTCCTCAAACCCTCTATTTACCTAGGTTTTGGAGAATCAGCCTTTTTGCGCCCTTCATTTTTTAGAGAACGAAAACCGGAGTAGCAATCGGGATTCGAAATGGAGAAACCATTTGACTTCACGATAATAACAGGATAATATAAGAATAAATAAGTTTATATATCCTCATTTCAGGATGTTATAGTTATGTCTATCCTTTGGTGTTTCAATGATAATACTGATATGTAACAACAAATTAATGGTAAATATATGACTAAAAAACTATACCTCCAAGATACATATCAGTTTGATTTTGAAAGCTTGATTCAAGAAGTAGGCAAAGATGAGAAAGGCATTTTTATTATCCTTGATCAAACGGCATTTTATCCGCAAGGAGGTGGTCAACCTTCAGATCATGGCGTTATCAGAAACGATCATTTCGAAGCTAATGTCATCCACATTGCACAGCATGGCGATCAAATAAGACATTATATAGAACCTATAGCGACTGAAACATTGGTAGCACAAAAAGTGTATGGCGTTGTGGACCAAAAAAGAAGGTTAATAAATGCTCGTTACCATACTGCAGGTCATTTGCTCAGTAATATCGTAGAAATACTGAATCCAAAACTAAAAGCAATAAAAGGTCATTCCTTTCCTTTCGAAGCTTATGTTGAATTTCAAGGAAACGAAGCAATAGACGTTGAGACTCTACAGAATAGGATAAATGAAGCGATCGCAAGAGATGATAAAACAACAATTTTTGAGATCGACCCTAAAGCATTTGAAAAGCAATTTTATAAACTACCCTATAATGTTCCTGATAATAAGAAATTTCGCGTTATGCAAATAGGCAATATGTCTCCAGTACCTTGTGGTGGTACACATCTATCTTCCATGGGTGAGATAGGGCTTATGAGGATTAATAAGATCAAAAACAAAAACGGCATTTTGCGCATTTCTTATGAGATGACATGAAGTTTATAACGCCAGTTCGGGATTAAGTTCTTAAATTTGCAATGAAATATCAGAAATAGTAGGTTTATTTTTTCTAAACTGATAAGCAATCAAAGTTCCCGCAATATGCATCAAAAAATTAAGCGGCGAACGATGTCTGGTAGAGA
>CAIYWZ010000201.1 GCA_903930075.1 uncultured Alphaproteobacteria bacterium
CTAGTGGTAAGCATAACTTTGGGGAAATAATGACGATTTATTTCCTCTCGCATTTTAAAAAAAATAAACGATTGTGTTTAAAAAAAATGTGTGTTAGATTTTATCGGTTACAAATAGTTAAAACGTTAAGATAAGGATTAAAATGGCACGTACATTTTCAGATGAAAAATTTCAAGAAGGCTTATATTTTCTGCCTCTTGGAGGAACAGAAGATATTGGGATGAATATGAACCTTTATGGATATAAAGGTCAGTGGATTATGGTGGATTGTGGTATCAGCTTCCATCAAGGGCTTGGGATTGAAATCATTATGGCCGATCCCAGCTTTATTGTCGAGCGCGCCAAATCTTTAGCGGGAATTATCGTCACCCATGCCCATGAGGATCATGTGGGAGCAATTCCTTATCTTTGGAGAGAATTAAAAGCACCCGTGTATACTACAAAATTCACAGGGGAGATTCTAAGACATAAGCTTGAAGAAGTTGCCCTTGCAAAAGAAGTGCCTTTGAACATTATCGGCCTGGATCAAAAAGTTCAAATTGGCCCTTTTGAAGTTGAATTTGTAAGTTTAACACACTCCATCCCAGAACCCAGCGCTTTGATGATTTCAACGCCAGTGGGAAAAATATTTCACACAGGTGATTGGAAAATCGATGCAAATCCCCTTATTGGAGATAAAATCGATGAAGAACGTCTTAAAAAATTAGGAGACGAAGGCATTTTAGCCATGGTTTGCGATTCAACAAACGTGATGAACGAAGGAGAATCCGGTTCAGAAGGTGTTGTCCGCGATCATCTCATTGATTTAATTGCACAGCATAAAGGAAAAGGCAGGTTAGCCGTTGCCTGTTTTGCCTCAAATGTGGCCCGAGTTCAATCCATTGCCGAAGCTGCTCAAAAATCAGGGCGTAAATGCTCCCTTGTGGGAAGATCCATGCACCGTATGGTTGAATCTGCAAAAGAATGCGGATATTTAAAAGGAATCCCTCCCTTTATTAAAGACTCGGAAGCTGCAGATTTGCCCAAAAATCAAGTTCTTTATATTTGCACAGGAAGCCAGGGAGAGCCAAGATCTGCGCTCAAACGTATCAGTGAAGGAACGCATCCCATCATCGATTTGGAACAAGGCGACACCGTCATTTATTCTTCCCGTATGATTCCAGGGAATGAAAAAGTCATTGGCGCCGTGCAAAACGCTTTAGCCAAAAAACGTATTGAAGTCATCACCGCCCAAGATGCATTTATCCATGTTTCAGGTCACCCTGCACGCGGAGAACTTGAGCGGATGTACAGCTGGATTCGCCCCAAAATCGCCATCCCCGTTCACGGCGAGCCACGACATTTATTTGAGCATGAAAAACTGGCCAAATCGTGCGGTGTTAAAAACGTGATCCTCCCCCACGACGGCGCCCTCATCGATCTCCTTGCCTCAAAACCTGGGATTGTTTCAAAAGTTCCCGCGGGAAGACTCGGCATCGATGGAGATACGCTCATCGATATGGACAACGGCATCCTCAAAGCCCGCCAATCCATCAGCACCAAAGGATGCGCCTTTGTCACGATTCATTATGTAGGCAAAAAACACCACACACTCAAAGTCGCCCTAGTTGGCATCACAGAAGAGGGTGTTTTAGAAGAAGAAATGATCGATGATATTACACTGAGCCTCAATCCTATTTTGCGCGAGATCACGCCCAATTATACCGACGGTGAAATCGAGGAAAAAGTTAGATCAGGCGTACGCAAAACGATTGCGTCAATCAAAGGAGTGAAGCCCAAGATTATTGTTCATGTGATCAGATAAAAAATAAATAACATTACTCTTGAATTTATGACTTAAATTCCCTATATATATTTTAAGAAAAGACGAGATTGTTTTTTCAATCATATATAGAAAGGTAAATTAGAAAATGAAAAATAAATTCACTTTAAAAACACTCATCCTTGCATCCATATTCATGAGCCCGGCTCTTTCCATGGGCTCAGAATTTCATGCAATCACGCAAAACACTCAAGAACTTGGTGCAGAACAATTTCCAGTCATTCTTGATCTACTCACCAACCCTGATCTGATTGCAGCTAAAGCCAATTTTTCAGACACATCCGAGAAAGAATATGCAAATTTAAATTATTTGATGGGCAGATCTTTGGATGAGCTGGCGTATACAACTCAAGAACCTGTTCGCAAGTCACCAGTTGATCAAGCATTTCGTCAAAAAAAAATATGTTATCAAGACACAAGCTGAATATAGAAATTTATATGCACATGCTTATCTGAATACTCTCAATATAGGTGAAAGAAATGAAAATCTACTTTCTTCTTTTCGTTTAGGAGTTGAAAATGGCTGGTTTTTTACGTCTCCTAAACTAAATCTTATCCATTCAGAGTTGGATTCTATTATGTCCCATTCTTCTGGTGAAAATGAATTTATTTTGAGCAGTTTAATTGATGGGTTTGCTCATCAAAAACTTGCTATAGCTTCAATAATAGGTTGTCTTAGACATTTTGGCAATTTTGATCAATTTTACAATATTATTTTTAGAAGATATGAAGAAGGATCTATTGATTTTCAAACAGTTTTCAATCTGGTTTTGTCTAATGATATATTTCAGTACAACAATTATCCTCATATACTGAGCCGATTTTATGCAGCCGCTTTAAACAAGCATAGAGAACAAGATACCTCGTCAGAAGGAATATCGGAATTGTTTATGGATGCACTCAAAAATAAAAGAAAGATTGCCGCTTTGACGTCTATTTTACCAACAGAAAACTTTCCAGAAGAAATTCCTTATATTTTAGCTCATTTATTAACAAAAGAGGCGCCGGTTAAAATTAAAAGCTATCAAGTTTCTTACTTTTTAAGATCAGTTCATCAAAGTGCCTATGATTTTTATTCACTTGCGATTTCAAAATACCTAGCAGAAGAAATCAGTTTGGAAGATCTATCCGAGCTTACAGAATCAGGAAAAACAAATTTTTTCCAAAATACAGAAAAAGTGAACATTGATTATACAATGGAAATGACAATGGATCAGAATATGTTATTGGAATTTGATCGAGCCTTAGAATCAAACCCTTCTGAAAAATTATCTCAGTTCAAAACAACAATTAAGCTAAAGCTTGAACAAGAACCCTATAATAACTCACATTTTTATCGTCTATACCATTGTGATCCAATCATTCTCATCGAAGATTCTTTTACAGACAACTCCATTTAAAAAAATTTCCGCAATTGAAAAAGCTCTTTCCAGAGCTTTTTCTCTTTTATCCATGAACCAATTCCACTTGCATCACATTGGTTTTTTCTGAGGCAAAACCTGCGACGCATATCTGGAGATAAAATTCCCAGGCTCTTAAAAACTTAGTTGAATAATTTTTGGATATCAGAATATCTTTGGAGTGTTGAAAATTTTTATACCACTCTTTTAATGTCCAGGCATAGTCTTGGCCAAATTCGAACATGCTAGAGACACTTAAGCCCACTTTAGCTGCTTCTTTAGCAAATATTGATTTTGAGGGGAGCATGCCGCCTGGAAAGACATAATGGCGGATGTAATCGCTTTCCCTTCGGTATCCTTGGAAAATATCATCGTGAATCGTGATGGTTTGAATCATGGCTTTGCCGTCTTTTGCTAAAGAATTCTTGATTTTCTGAAAATATGTCTGCCAATATCTTTCTCCCACAGCTTCAAACATTTCAATAGACACAATTCTATCATAGACTTTGTTAATATCCCGGTAATCCTGAAGCACAATGTTGGCTTTATCCTGAAGTTTTTCTTTTGAAAAATGGTATTGCTCGTTGGAAATTGTGATACCTGTCACCTGCGCCCCCGTTTTGATGGCTTGTTCTGCAAAGCCACCCCATCCTGAGCCAATTTCCAAAAGATTTGCTCCATCCACGGAAAGTGTATTGATAATACGCTGATATTTATTGATCTGGGCCTCTTCTAATGTTTCATTGCCGTGGGTACGCAGGGCCGATGAGTAGCTCATGGTGGGGTCAAGCCAGAGCTTATAAAAATCATTGCCAATATCATAATGTTCCAAAATATTTTTCTGGCTTCCGTATTTCGTATTCATACGTATAAGATTGTTGTAAATATAAAAAAATACCCGGTTCAAAAAACTACCACTGCTATAACGTTTTAATTCCTCAAGATTGAGACTGCAATAGGTTAAGAATGCCCCAAGGTCACTGGACTCCCACAATTCGCCCATATAAGCTTCCCCAAGGCCAATATCTCCCCGTTTCAGGACCAGATTAAACATATCCCAATCTTTAATGATGATATCACATATGGGGCCGGGCTGATCGCCTTTAAACACATGCACGGTCATTTCAGGGGTATAAACTGTAATTTCTCCGATCTTTGCATTTTCAAACACTTTTAAGAATTTTGTAGTCATCATATCTCCTTTAACTTATATCAATATCAGGTTTAATGGGTTTACTAAAATAAGGCACTTTTTTAAGCCATAGACGCAAGGCGTGATAATGGATTAAAAAAATGACTTTAAAAGCCATAAAAGGATAAAGACAAAAGTATTTCATTAAGTTTTTATCATTTAAGGGCTGTTTTTTTCCGCGAATCGCCGTTGAAATAAGCAGTTTATCATCTTGATAGTAATTGATATCAATATGAATCGTTTTTTGCGTAAATTCAAATCGAAAATCATAGTGGCCGCGAACTTGGCAAAACGGAGAGACGTGAAAAATTTTTGGCTTATCCAAAATTTGGTCTTTTTCAATGATATTTCCGCTCTCGTTGCAACATAAATATCCATGCGTTTCCCCAAAAGTATTGTTCACCTCGACCAAAACGCACAAAAGCTCATCCCTTTGATTGAAGCAACACCAAAAACTCACAGGATTAAATCCTTTTCCCAAAACTTTGGGTATGGTCAGCAGGACGACTTCATGAATATCTTCTGTGGGAACATTTTCTTGAAATTTATAATTTTTGAGCCACAAACTGAATAAATTAAACTTTCCCAGTGAGAAAAAGTGTGTCTTTGGAATAAACTTAGAATTAAATGCTAAAAAAATGACTTTGTGCGCAAAACCATATTCTACGGGAAAGTGACGCTTATGAAATACTGTTGTCTCTAAAAGCTGTGTTTCCATGGATTTCCTAATTCATTTTTTCGATCATTGTCACAGTGCTCCAAATGCCGTCTTCGTGAAAACCATTTCTTAAATACGCACCGCAAAACCAAAATTTATTTTCCCCTTGAATATTTTTGATTTCTTTTTGAGCCTCAAGGGCTTTTTGGTCAAAAATCGGGTGATAAAATTCATAAACATCATGGATTTTTTCTTTATCAATGGGCCGGGCGGGATTCAGCGTGACAAAAACAGGCAAAGCAGATCTTATATTTTGCAATCTATTCATCCAATATGTCACACAGCCCCCTGAATTTTTATGCGTTTGTTCAACACAATAATTCCAACTGCTCCAACAATTTGTATTTTGAGGCATTTGTTTGACGTCGCTATGGGTGTAGGCGATATTTTTTTGTCTTGTAAATTTGGAAAGCACTTCTTTTTCTAGGATACTTGCATCAATCATTTTTAGAATTTCCTCCGGGTGACATGCAAATATAACCTCGTCAAATGCCTCATCTAAAATCCAAGCTTGCTGATCTTTTCTTGTAACATGGATAGAATCATTGTAGACGATACGGCCTTTTTCCAAAATGAGTTTTTCTAACTTTTGTACATAATCAATGCTTTTATTTTTTAAAGTGTACCATTGTGGTCTATTATGTAAAGAAAGAAGACCATGATTGTGAAAAAAATTGATAAATGCCGAAGCTGGAAACTCAAGGATTTTTTCCGGTGGACAGCTCCATATGGCGCTTCCCATGGGAAGAATATAGGCATTTTGAAACCAAACCCCGAGGTTCATTTTTTCAATAAGCTCCCCCAAAGTGATGGAAGAATTGATAAATGAATATGCTTTTTGATTAAATTTTAAGATATCAAAAATCCCCTTCCACATGGAAAGAGAAAAAATATTTTTACGCTGGGCGAAAATCTGATTGAATCCCCCCCCTGCCCATTCAAGTTCTCCGCCATTCATGGAAACAGAAAAAGACATGCATGTTTTTTCAATTTCAACATTGATATCTGAAAATAGTTTGAGCAAATTTGGATAATTTCGATCATTCAAAACAATAAAACCAGTATCCACGATCATGTCATTTTTAAGTTGAATCGTACGACTGTGCCCGCCCAAACGGGATTTTTTTTCAAAAAGTGTGATTTGGGCCTGGTCTTTTAAAAAATAAGCCGCAGAAAGTCCAGAAATTCCAGAGCCAATAATTGCAATTTTCTTCATTTAATCACCGAGATTGAAAACGTTCTTTTTTAAGTTTTTTCTTCTTTTTGAGCACGGGCACAACAAAGCTTGTTTTTTCAGGAGACTCTTCAAGCTCAAAAGAAAGTTTTCCCGATAATATATCGGCACTTATAAGCTTGACCATCACTTGATCTCCTAAAGCATAGCTTTTTTTCGATCTTTCACCCCGCAAGATATGCCTTTTGGGATCGTGGATAAAATAATCTCTGGTTGACCCACTCAAGGTTCTAATGTGCACAAGACCATCTACTCCTTGGGGGGTAACGGTCACAAAAAATCCAAAGGATTGAACGCTTGTGATTCTGGCCTCAAAGACATTCCCCAAATTCGCTTGCATAATTTCTGCAATATATTTGGCAGCAACTTCTCGCTCGGCTTCAGCCGCCCTGCGTTCGGTAGATGAGATATGAACTCCAATGTCTTCGAGCTTTTTAAGACCGCTGTGCCCGAGTAAATCACTCGTATGACCATCCTCTTCGCTAAGCGCCGTTAAGATACTCCTGTGCACAATAAGATCGCTATAGCGCCGTATGGGAGAGGTAAAGTGGGCATATTTATCCAAAGCCAATCCAAAATGCCCAATGTTTTTGGGGCTATACACAGCCTGAGATTGGGTGCGCAGGACCATATCATTGACAAGGCCTGCAAGAGGGGAATCTTTAACTTTTCGCAAAAGATCATTAAAATTTGAAGATTTTGACAACTGTGTCCCGGAGGTAAGCAATTGAAGAGGAAGGAGAAAGTCCCTCAAGGCTTGTGCTTTGACAGGGTCAGGTTTGGGGTGAATACGGTACATGCACGGGAGCTTTTTTTCTTCCAAAAACTGCGCTGCGGCAACGTTTGCAAGAACCATAAACTCTTCGATGATGGTGTGACTGATCAATTGTTGTTTGGCCAATATATCAACGGGCTCATTTTTATTGTTAAAAATAATTTTATTTTCCCGGGATTCAATATTTAAGGCTCCCCGATATTCCCTGGAACGTCTTAAAATCTTAAACGCTTGATAAAGAGGCTCAATAATAGGCGCCAGAACATGGTCTTTTTTCCCCAATACAGATTCTACTTCCGTGTAGGTAAGCCTTGCATAGGATTTAATCAGAGCCCTTGAGAATTTATATTTCAAAAGTTTACCTTTACCGTCAATCCACATATGCACTGCCAAAGAGGCGCGCTCAACGCTTGGCTTTAAAGAACACAGCTCATTTGAAAGCTCTTCGGGCAACATGGGCACAACGGTTCCTGGAAAATACACGGAATTCCCCCGCTCGTAGGCTTCGCGGTCCAGGGGATCCCCTGGCTGCACATAATGGGCAACATCGGCAATGGCCACAATCAAATGCCACCCTCCAAGATTATTTGGGTGATCATCGGCTTTTGCATAAACCGCGTCATCAAAGTCTTTTGCATCTTCTCCATCGATCGTCACCAAAGGAATTTTCGTTAAATCTTCACGTTTCCCAAGGGTGACAGGCTTTGCCCCTTTTGCTAGTTCCCTGGCCTCTTGCGAAAAGATATGGGGGATTTCCTTTGAAAGAATCGTCATCATTGCAAAACTATCGGAAGATTTATCTTTTTCAAGAATTTTAATGATTTTTCCCTGGAAAGCATAACGATCATCTGTTGTAATTTCAACCAGAATCATGTCGCCAGGTTCAGGCCTAATATCGGATTCTTCTAATGTCAGGCGCAATTCCTCATTGCGTTTTACAAAAATTGCATGAGGTATGGGAAAATTTCCCTGGAAAATGACGATGACTTGTTTGTTTGAAAAAGAACTGCTTTTTTCTTTGGGCGGAATTTTGACTTCAGATTTGGGTAAATCATGTTTTGGAAAATCAGGGTTAGGCGAATCAGGTTTAGGCTGGGGAGGAAGATGATTTTTCTTCTTGATGACCCCCGAGGCCAAAAGTTCTCTGAGCAACTGTTTAAAGGGAACCCGCAAATCGCCTTTAATATTAAATGCTTTGGCAAGCTCCCGTTTGCTAAAAGGAAGCGCACTCGATTCAATATAAGAGATAATTTGTTCTTTTGTGGGCAGTTCCGCCGGGGGCTTTGCCAAGTTATTATTCCTTTTTCTTTTTAAATGCCGCTTTTGGAGGTGCCGATTGCTTTTCCTTAATCAACTCGAGGGACCGTTCAAGGGTAACCGTTAAAGGATCATCCGTCTTTTTTAAAGAAACAAAAAGTTTTTGATATTTAACATACGGTCCAAAAGGTCCAATATTGGCCAAAATTTCTTCTCCCGATTCAGGATGAGACCCAACCAAACGCGGCAGTTCAAGGTAAGAAACAGCCATGTCAAGAGTCACCGTTTGCGGATCAATTCCTTTGGCCAAAGACGCGCGTTTGGGTTTTGACTTTTTGTTCGAAGGATCTGCGGCCGCCATTTCCGCATAAATTCCATAGGGTCCTTTTTTTAAGGTAATTTCAAGTTTCGTTTCAGGGTGATTCCCCAAGACTTTAGGAAAGTCAGTATCCATAGGCGCATCCTCCGTGCTTGATTCATCCACACCAATTTTTTTCGTATAAGAGCAAGTCGGGTAATTTGCACAGCCAATAAAGGCCCCAAATTTCCCCAAACGCAGCCCCAGTTTTCCCTCATTACATGTGGGACATTTTTGAGGATCAACGCCTTCTGTTTTCACAGGGAAAAAGCAATCTTTGAGCTCCCGCTCAAGCGTTTCTAACACTTGCGTAATGGTCAAGGTCTGCGTTTCATCAATCGATCCTTTAAATCCATCCCAGAACTTTTGGATCACGCTTTTCCATGGAAGCGATCCTCCTGAAATCTGATCGAGCTCGTCTTCTAAGTTCGCAGTAAATGAATATTCCACATATTTCCCGAAATAATTACATAAAAACGCGGTCACAACACGCCCTCTATCTTCTGGGAAAAAGACTTTCTTATCTAGCCTTACATATTGACGGTCCTGCAAAACTTGCAGCGTGGATGCATAGGTTGACGGCCTTCCAATACCGAGCTCTTCCATCTTTTTCACCAAACTTGCTTCCGTATAACGGGGCGGTGGCTGGGTAAAATGTTGGGATGGGGTCACTTTTTCCTTGATGATGGGTTCATTCATCTCAAGAGGTGGGAGAATTTTCTTCTCATCGTCTTCAGAAGCCTCATCTTTACCTTCTTCATAAACTTTCAAGAACCCATCAAACGCAACAGTTGAACCGGTCGCCCGAAGAATGGTTTGCAGGTCTTTTGAGGAAATATCAACGCCCACCTGATCAATCTCAGCGCTGGCCATTTGTGAAGAAATCGTGCGTTTCCAAATGAGTTCATAGAGCTTTTTTTGATCAGGGTTCAAATAAGCCGCAACCTCACTTGGCGTTTTCATGATATCCGTGGGGCGAATCGCTTCGTGGGCTTCCTGGGCATTCTTTGATTTTGTCTTATAAACTCTTGGAACTCCTGGCAGATATTTCTCCCCAAACAAAACAGGAATCGCCTTTCTCACCTCGGTCAGCGCATCATTGCTGATTTGCGGGCTATCTGTACGCATATAGGTGATCAACCCCGTCGTTTCTCCACCAATTTCCACACCTTCATAGAGCTTTTGCGCCGTTTGCATGGTTCTTGTTGCGCTAAAGCCCAGTTTACGCGAAGCTTCCTGTTGCAACGTCGATGTAATAAAAGGCGGCTGGGGATTGCGATTTACCCGCTTTTTTTCAACGGAAGAGACCGCAAAAGTACTTTTTTCAATGATTTCGACCGCTTCATTGGTAATCACGCCAGAAGGCAAATCAAATTTATCAAGTTTTTGTCCCTTTAAATGCGTGAGCCTTGCCCTAAAAGAATTTTTCTTAGAATTCAAACAATCAATCTCAACTGACCAATATTCCTGGGTGCGAAATTTCTCAATCTCCTGCTCCCTGTCTGTAATCAAACGCAAAGATACAGATTGAACGCGCCCAGCTGATCTACTCCCAGGAAGCTTACGCCACAAAACAGGGGAGAGATTAAATCCCACCAAATAATCCAAAACCCGTCGCGCCATATACGCATCAATCAAATCTCCATCAATATCCCGGGGCTTTTCCATGGCTTCTAAAATCGCGCGTTTGGTGATTTCGTTAAAGACAATTCTTTTGACTGGAACGCCTTTAAGAACACCCCGCTCTTGCAAAATATTTTGAATATGCCAAGAAATCCCCTCTCCTTCACGATCAGGGTCGGTGGCAAGATAAAGCATTTCAGCCCCTTTGGCCAGCTTTGCAATTTCTTTGAGATGTTTTTCAGAGTCTCCTCCAACTTCCCAAGTCATCTTAAAATCATTTTCCGGATCAATGGCCCCACTTTTAGAAGGAATATCCCGCACATGGCCATAGCTTGCAATGACCTTAAACTGATCGCCTAAATATTTATTGATAGTTTTGGCTTTAGAGGGGGACTCAACAACAACGACTTTCATTTATTTTCCTATATTATTTATTTTTCGCAAAAGATTATGCACGTCAAAGCTTTTCTAACACACTATGTCTAAAAGACTCAAGGGAGAATTTATATTATGAAAAATTTTTATGAAGGTAAAAGGGAAAATAGCATCATGACACAATAGAAAATAAGGAGATATTAGCTCATTTTGCTCCAGCTACAGTTAGCATTTTTGTAATTTCCACATGACCATTTGCTTTAGCCAAATCAATCGCCCTTGTGCCATCTGTCATTGTCTGCTTCAAATTAATTCCAGGAACTGCAAGCAGACATTTTACAACAGCCAAATGCCCATTGCGAGCAGACATCATCAGAGGTGTTGCTCTATAATTATTTTTCGCTTGATTCACATCCGCCCCTTTTTTAAGCAAAAGTTTTACAATCTCTAAATGTCCATTTTGGGCTGAAATCAAAAGAGGAGTTCCCCCATCTGTCATTACTCGATTTACATCTTCCTGCTTTTCAATTAAAGATTTCGCAATTTCTACATACCCCTCTTGCGCCGCGTACATCAGAGGAATCCATCCATAATGGTTTGCTTGATTCACATCCGCTTGTTTTTCAAGTAAAACTTTTACGATATCTAAAAGACCCTTACTTACCGCAATTGAAAGAGGTGTCCACCCACCTTGCTTTTCTTTATTCACATTCGCCCCTTTTTCGATCAAAATTTTCACAATTGCTAGATGCCCTTTATATGAAGCTACAAAAAGAGGAGTTCCACCCTCCGTCGTTTCTGGATCTATAACTGATTTTTTTTCAAGTAAAAATTGCACGATATCCATATGTCCTTCTTGTGATGCAGCAAAAAGAGGTGTAGATCCATTCAACGTTGCTTTGTTGATGTCCGCTTGTTTTTGAATTAAAAGCTTTACCATATCTAATCGTCCCTGTAGAGCAGCAATGTTAAGAGGGGTCTTTCCATCCGTCATAGGTTGATTCACATCTGCCTTATTTTCAATGAGAAGTTTTGCAACTTCCAAATGCCCTTTTTCAGCCGCAACAAAAAGAGGAGTTGCGCCATCGGTCAATGCTTTATTAAGAGGAGCTTCATTTTCAATTAAAGTTTTTACGATATCTATATGTCCTTGCAGAGATGCAATAAAAAGAGGGGCTGCTCCATCTGACATTGACTTACTCATATCAGCTCCTTTTTCAAGTAAAAGCCTCACGATTTCTAAATGTCCATTTTCTGAGGCAAGGAAAAGCGATGTTGCACCATCGCTTATTGGATGATTCACATCAGCTTGCTTTTCAAGAAGAAACTTCACAACGTCCAAATGACCTTTTTCTGATGAACATATCAAAGAAGTCCATCCGTGCTTATTTGCATGATTTACATTTGCTTGTCTTTCAATCAAAATTTTCACAACATCCAAATATCCACTCTGTGCAGCAATCATCAGAGCCGTCCATCCATCATTGTCTTCTTTATTTAAATCTGCTTGATTTTTTAGTAAAAAATTTACGATATCCAAGTTGCCATTAGAAGCAGCATGCATCAAAGGTGTTGCTCCAGAAGCGTCTGCATGATTCACATCCGCTCCCGCTTTGATCAAAGTGATGACTGTTTCTAATTGTCCATTTTGGATCGCCTCAATAAGACGAGCTTGCTGATCAGAAGTTTCAGTATTTAGATGAGAAGCTAGAAAAAAACTTAAAATAATACTTTTGAGTTTGTTGAAAATGAGTAGGATTGTATCCATGATTTAGTTTCTCCATTATTCAGATTTAAACGTTTTTATTGTATGTCGCGGTGGGTTAAATAGGTCAAGTTTTTCATGGGCAAAAAGTTGATATCATTTTGCTCCAGCTTGCAGCAAAAGTTTTTCAATTTCTGTATGGCCATTTTCTTTAGCTGCATCAAGAGGCTTTGTCCCATTCATTGATGATTGATTAATATTTGCTGTATACTCAAGCAAAACTTTTACAATATCCAAGTATCCCATGGCTGCAGCAATTATCAAAGACGTTTCCCCAGAACGTATTGCATGATTTACATCTGCACCATTTTTAAGTAAAACTTTCACGATAGCTAAATGACCGTTTTGTGTGGCAATCATCAACGGGTCTCCTCCATCCTGCATTACTTTATTAACATCAATATTAGGGACATCAAGCAAAACAATAACAATAGGTAGATGTCCCATTTGTGATGCAATGAAAAGAGCTGTTGCTCCTTTCGTGTCCGCTGCATTTATGTCAACTTTATTTTCAATCAAAAATTCTACAATATCCAAATGACCTTCTTGTGTAGCTATTAGTAAAGGCGTTGCTCCACGCGTTGTTGACCAATTTAGATTTGCTTTTTTTCTAAAAAGAGTTTTAACAACCTCTAAATGACCGTTTTGTACAGCAATCATTAAAGGTGTCCCTCCAGTTCCCGTTCCTTGATCTTTCATTACGTTATTTACATCAACCCCAGGAGCTTCTAGCAAAGCGGCAACAATCTCCAAATACCCGTTTTGTGCTGCAACAAAAAGAGGAGTTACCCCATCATTATCTGCTTGATTTACCTTTGCCTTATTTTCAAGAAAAAGCTTCACGATCTCTAAATATCCATTTCCTGCAGCAAGCAAAAGAGGGGTTGTTCCATCCGTCATAGGCTGATTTGTATCTGCTTTATTTTCAATGAGAAGTTTTGCAACTTCCAAATGCCCGTTTTTAGCCGCAACAAAAAGAGGAGCTGCTCCATCCGTCAATCCTTGATTAATAGGCGCTTTATTTTCAATCAAAGTTTTCACGATGTCTAAATATCCGTGAAACGATGCAGTAAAAAGAGGCGTTGCTCCATCTATCATTGATTTGCTTATATCAGCTCCTTTTTCAAGCAAAACTTTCACCATCTCGGAATGTCCATTTTCTGCTGCAAGGAAAAGCGAGGTTGCTCCATCAAGTACTGACTGATTCACATTAGCCTGGTTTTCAATAAGAATCTTCACAATATCTAAATGACCGTTTGCTGATGAATATGTCAAAGCCGTCCATCCGTGTGTACTTGCATGATTTACATTTGCTTGTCCTGCAATCAAAACTTTTACAACATCCAAATGCTCATTTTGTGCAGCAATCATCAGAGCTGTCCATCCATCATTGTCTTCCTTGTTTAAATTCGCTTGATTTTTTAGTAAAAAATTCACGATATCTAAGTTTTCATGAGAAGCAGCATGCATCAAAGGTGTTGTTCCAGAAGTGTCTGCATGATTCACATCCGCTCCCGCTTTGATCAAAGTGATGACTGTTTCCAATTGTCCATTTTGGATCGCCTCAATCAGGCGAGCTTGCTGATCAGAAGTTTCAGTATTTAGCCGAGAAGCGACAAAAAAACTTAAAATAATACTTTTGAGTTTGTTGAAAATGAGTATGATTGTATCCATGATTTAAAGCCCCGCTTTATAAAAACTGTTATATTTTTTATATATCACGGGCTTTAAGAAAAATCCAGAAAAACTATCGTTTTGTTTAGAAGCATGCTGCATCCCAAAGATGATCCAGCATGCCGGCAAGGTTAATTAATCGGCAGGATTTTGTGTTATGGTGTATCTTTTTGATCTTGCGTCTTCAACTTTTTTTAAGGCTTCGGAGCTAATGCGCTTTACAAATAAAGGAATTTGTTTCTTGATCGACGGATTTTCTGTCAGACTATAACGCATTTCTCTGCTGTATTTATGCCCTTCATTAAAATTCAAATCCATGGCGACTGAACTTCCTGAAATTTGGATATTGGTAAAAAATAAAGATAGTGTGGCGAGTATTTTTAAATTTTGCATGTTTTTGTTCCTTTCTCTACATGAAGCAAACGTCAATCGCTTTGCTTGACTTGTATATGGGGTTGTTAATCGACCCTTTCAAGGGGGAGATGAAAAAATTTCTAATCTATATTTCCTAGAAAATCTTGATCTCCCTCCTATTTTATGATAATTCTTTTCATATCAACACGAAGGATAGCCAAATGATCAAAGAGGTCTTAAAAAAAACATACGGGTATGACTCTTTTCGGGGGGAGCAGGAGACGATTATCTCTCATATGGTCTCCGGGGGGAATGCTTTTGTTTTAATGCCAACGGGGGGAGGAAAATCTCTGTGTTACCAGATTCCAGCGCTATGTAGAGATGGGGTTGGGATTATTGTTTCACCTTTAATTGCCCTGATGCATGACCAGGTCAGCGCCCTTCGCGAGCTTGGCGTGAATGCCGGGATGATCAATTCTTCCATGCATTATTTGGATATAGATGAGACGATGATGCGGGCGCGCAATCAAGAACTCAAACTCCTTTATGTGGCGCCTGAAAGGTTGCTCAGTGAGGGGTTTTTGGAATTTTTATCGCAAATTAAGATTTCCCTTTTTGCCATCGATGAAGCTCACTGCGTTTCCCAGTGGGGGCATGATTTTAGACCTGATTATGTGCGCCTATCGTTATTGTGTGAAAAATTCCCAAATATTCCACGCATCGCGCTCACCGCCACCGCAGATGCGCCCACGCGAAGAGATATTGTTGAAAAACTCGCCCTTCAAACAGGCCGTACATTTGTTGCAGGATTTGACAGGCCAAATATTCATTATACAATTACACAAGGACTACAGTCCCGCCCTCAATTGCTCCGCTTTATCAAAGAACGACATAAAGGCAAAAGCGGCATTGTTTACTGTATTTCCCGCAAAAAAGTAGAAGAGACGGCCAAGTGGCTTGAAGAGCAAGGAATTAAAGCCCTGCCCTACCATGCAGGAATGGATGCCCAGAAACGCGCCCTCCACCAAGATCAGTTTTTAAAAGAAGACAATATAATTATGGTGGCAACCATTGCCTTTGGCATGGGCATTGATAAACCCGACGTACGTTTTGTTGTCCACATGAATATCCCCAAAAATATCGAGGCCTATTATCAAGAAACGGGAAGAGCCGGACGAGACGGTTTTCCAGCGGAAGCTTTAATGTTTTATGACATTAGAGACCTGATGATGCTGCGCAGTTTTATCGATACATCCGAAGCCCCTGAGGCGCAAAAACGCATTGAACATCATAAACTCAATGCCCTCATTGGTTTGTGCGAGGCCAACAGGTGTCGCAGGCAAATTATCCTGGAATATTTTGGAGATCAGGGAAGTCCTTGCCATAATTGCGATGCCTGCAATAACCCTGCGGATACTTTTGACGCAACAATTGCCGCTCAAAAAGCATTATCGTGCGTTCACCGAACAGGCGAGAGATTTGGTATTGTGTACCTGATTGATATTTTACATGGGAATACCAACGAACGTATTGAAAAATTTAGACACAATGAATTAAGCACCTTTGGTATCGGAAAAGATTATGACGACAACGAATGGAAGAATATATTCCGCCAACTGATTTCTTCCAATTTACTGAGCGTTGATGTGATGGGGCATGGGGGGCTCCATATTACGCAGCGGGGCCGGGAATTTCTGAAAAATAAAGAAAGCCTCATGCTCAAAAAGTATACAAAACCTGAGAAAAAACAGGTAAAAAAAGCAAGTATTTCGGTTATTGAAAACACAGAAGAAGAAAAAATATTTGAGGCTTTAAGGGCTTTAAGATCGGAACTCAGCAGATCCTACAACATCGCTCCTTACATTATTTTTCACGATAAAACTCTGATTGAAATGGCCAAAGAAAAACCAACGACAAAAGAAGATCTTTTAAAAATCAGCGGCATCAATGAAGCAAAAGCAAACAAATACGGGGACGCATTTTTAGAAGTACTTGAAGAATATTCATAAATAACCCCTTTTCTCTTGCGTTTTCATCATTTGTTAATCCATTTATGCGATAAATATAATTCGGAACAATAATGAGGAGACGTAAGCAGATGA
>CAIYWZ010000202.1 GCA_903930075.1 uncultured Alphaproteobacteria bacterium
TCATCAACTACAACGATTCTGCTGGGCTGAGAATTATTCAGCCTTCCTGATGCCCGAGCGAAATGCGGGGAAACTCGCACGTTTCGTTCCTCGAGGGCTGGTCTAGGAGTAATCCTGGACCGGCTACTCTACATAAAGCGAAATTTGTGGTGCGGGGAGAGGGGTTCTGTGTTTACTAAACATCTTTTTTTAGCACATATTTTTTATCTGGATCTGTTACTCCTTTTGAAATTTCCCCAACAATTCCTTTTTCAACCAGTTTAATAAGTCTAAAACGCGTTTGACGATCACTTAATGATATTTTTTGTGCGATTTCTTTCGTTGATAACAAGCCATCATCACGTAGCGCCACACAGATCGCCCTGTTCGTGGCGTCTAGCTCTGGGGCTGTAAGCTGTTGTTTAAAAAAAGTAACTCTAAAATGTGTACCAATTTCTTCAAAAATTGGTTCTGCAAGACCAGCCTCACGACATTCGCTCAAAATTCGTTGAATGCCACTACCCCATCGTTCAATAAATCCCAGTTCATGAAAAACACGCGCGATTACGCGGTTTCTAATTTTTGAAACACCTTCTTTTATAGTTTTTAAGCCAAACGGCAACAAGCCAGGATTTTCTATTTCCAATCGATCGTCAAATATCGCAATTCGAATGGGTGAACCAGCCAAGGAATAATCGGCATGAACAATCGCGTTAATAACGGCCTCTCGAATAGCTTTATAAGGAATTGACCAAACTTCTTTGTGTCGAACGTCATTATCCGCTATGACAATACCAACATTAAGATGCTTTCTGATAAAATCCATTGCTTCATCCACAGCTTGAACAAGTGGTGAATGAAAGTTGTGTGCGTCACGAATATGTGTTTTGTCAAGCCCGCGAAAAGACCCTGCTTGTACCCATGCGTCGGGAAAATAAAGCTCTTTTTGTGGACAGAACAAAAGAATTCCGCCATTAGTGACCACAACTTTATCATTCAGTTTTGCTAACACGCCGAGGGTTAACAGGTGATTTTTTGTTATCTCTCCTTTGTTAAGGAAGAGCTCTGAGGCGAGTCTGAAGTCAATATTATCAGAGCTTAATTCTGAGCCAAATTCCTCATCAAATGTTTTTATCGAACGCGTTCTTCTGAGAGACTCTATCATAAAACGATCCGCCAATCGATTGGTCGATCCAACACGAATGTATGTTGAATCATGCTCGCCCTTTTTTTTGATAAAATAAGGTTTTGTCGCGCCTGGAAATACTTCAATTAGGACAATATTACGATCTTTCCATGTCAATATTTCAATATTGGGTGAAATCTGAGGTGTTATATTATCATTGATGATATTTGCCATTTTTTCTTCAAGCTCAGTCGGGTTTTCTATACCCAACACGTGGCGGGTTTTGTCTTCGACGCCAATAAGTAATTTCCCGCCTGAGGTATTAGCAAAGGCAATAATAGTTGAAAGTATACGTGTCTTAGATTCAGCATTTTGCTTAAATTCAAGACATTTACCTTCGTTTAGCTTTAAAAGTTGTTCTATCTTCATACTCTGAAATTTACTCTGAATATGCTCTGAGGTCAAGGGTATTTTTTAAGTAGGGAATTTTTGGCATAAACAGAAAAATTCAGATCTCACTAAACTTTTCGTTCGCTTATGCAGCGCCATCCAATATTAAAGGAGTAAAAAATGTTTGGTGGCGTTAAAAAAATTGAAGCAAAGA
>CAIYWZ010000203.1 GCA_903930075.1 uncultured Alphaproteobacteria bacterium
AAGCGTTCAAATTTTAAGAGAAGATTATAAGGGGATAACGTTTTGTTAAATATGATTTGCTGTTTCACGTGAAACACTATTTTAAGATTTTGATTCATACGTGAAGACAGATCGTCGAGTTTGAGAATTTTTTGTTGCTGGGATTTTAAGGGGTTTTGTATGCGCGCTGAAGTTAGCTTTTGTTCTACATTTTCTAAACGTGCGTTCATAATTTGCAAGGCAAGGGTAAATTTATTTTGGAGGTAAATTTGTATATCTGACTTCTTTGACGCAACAACTTCCCCTGCGGCGCTGGGGGTTGGGCTTCTTAAGTCTGCAACTAAATCACATAAAGTGGTGTCCGTTTCATGGCCAACTGCGGAAATAATGGGAATTGAGGATTTATGTACTGCGCGTACAACAGCTTCTTCATTGAAGCTCCATAAATCTTCTATGCTTCCTCCGCCTCTTGCTATAATAATCACATCGGGTTTGTCATCTATGAGATGAAACCCCTCAATGGCTTTTACAATTTGATCAACTGACCCTTCTCCTTGAACAAGGGTTGGCCAGATGAATACTTTTTCAGTATATCTTTCTTTGAGTCTGTGGATGAGATCTTGAATGACTGCCCCCGTGGGGGATGTGATAATCCCAATTGTTTTTGGGAGCTTTGGAATCTTTTTTTTGTGTTCCTGTGAAAAAAGACCTTCTTGTTCAAGTTTTTCTTTGAGCTCATGAAATTTTCGTTGTAAGACACCAACGCCTGCTTCTTCAATTTGTTCTGCAACAACAAGATATTTTGATCTGGCAGAAAATGTGGATATTTTTCCTATGATGACAACTTCTAATCCATCTTTGGGTTGGATTTTAAGTTTGGAGACACTTCCTCTCCAACACACGCCGTCCAATGTTGAGTCTGCATCTTTGATCGTATAGTACAGATGCCCTGACGTATGAAGCTTAACTCCAGAAAGTTCTCCTTTGATACGGACCTGTTTGTATTTTGTCTCTAATACATTTTGTATCTCTTTGGAAATTTCTGATACGCTATAATCTTTTTGTTCCAAAGGAAATAAAAGAGTCGATGTGCTGGTGGATAAAGCTGTGTTACTCATTTTTTTAAAATTCTGTTTTCATTTGTTACTTTATGATATAAATTTAACTCATATTAAAAAAAAATGCTAGGACAAAATCATTGAATAAGACAATTGAAGAACAAATAAATGAATATACAGATCTCCTTTTAAAGTGGCAAAAGCGTATTAATTTGATATCACCTGAAACGATTCATTCTATCCAGGAACGACACATAAATGATTCAAAAGCTTTGTTAAATTTGCTTCCCCAGGATAAAAAAATTCTTGATATAGGTAGCGGTGGTGGGTTTCCAGGGATCATTCTTGGAATTTATGGATATCAAATTGACCTTTTAGATTCTGATTATCGCAAGTGTTCTTTTTTGAAAGAAGTTGTTAGGATTTTAAAACTCACGAATGTGAATGTTTATAACTGTAGAATAGAAGAGTATTCTGGGGATGTTCCTTCTATTGTGACGTCGCGGGCATTGGCATCTGTAGACAAACTTTTGGGCTTTTTGACCATTGTTTCACGTGAAACAGGTGTTCAAGGATTTTTTCACAAAGGAGAAAAATGGGAGCAAGAAATTCAAGATGCAGAAAAAAAATGGATTTTTGATAAAGAAGTCTTTGCAAATCCAAACGGTGGTGTTATCTTGAGAGTAGAAAATATTGTTCAACGTAAAATGAAAGCATAAAAAATGGAAATTATTACAATTGCAAATCAAAAAGGTGGAGTAGGTAAAACGACAACTGCTGTGAATTTGGCCACAGCTATTTCTGCTGTTGGTAAACGTGTTTTACTCGTGGACCTTGATCCACAAGGGAATGCGAGCACGGGCGTTGGGTTGTTTAGAGAAGACAGAAAATATGGATCTTATGAAATGATCTTGGGCCATGTAAGTCCTGAGGATACAATTGTTCCAACAAGTGTCCCGAATCTTGATTTAATACCTGCAACGCAACATTTATCTGGTGCTGAGCTTGAACTTGTTGGAATGCAAGAAAGAGAATATAAGCTGAAAAAAGCATTTCAATCTTTTTCTTATCAATATGATTATGTGTTTCTCGATTGCCCTCCATCATTGGGACTGCTGACAGTCAATGCATTTGTGGCTTCCCAGCATCTTCTTGTTCCCTTACAATGTGAATACTATGCATTAGAGGGTTTGAGTCAACTTATTCAAACGCATCAACTTGTTAAAGCAAATTTGAATAAAAATCTTAAACTCCATGGGATTGTTTTGACGATGTTTGATAAACGCAGTGGATTAAACGTATCAGTTGTTAACGATGTGAAAAAACATTTTGGTGGTCTCGTTTATGATACAGTTGTTCCAAGAAATATAAAAGTTTCAGAGGCCCCGTCCTATGGAAAACCCGTGATTCTTTATAATTTCAAATCTCCAGGATCACAAAGCTACATTTTACTTGCAAGAGAATTTTTAATACGTATGGAGGGATTACGACAAAATGACGCAGCTTGAAAAAAAAACAACTTTAGGAAGAGGCCTGGCATCTTTGCTGGGTGTTAGCCCTGTCTCATTGAACCAAACGCCCGATCTTGGGCAAAACATTGATCCTCAGGGCGTTCAAATGGTGAAAATCACAGATATTCGCCCAGGGCAATATCAGCCGCGCACACATTTTGATGAGGAAGATTTAGAAGCCTTGTCTTTATCTATTCGTGAAAATGGGATTATCCAACCTATTATTTTGCGTCCCAAAGAAGATGATTCGGGAGAGACAACTTATGAGATTATCGCGGGGGAACGTCGTTGGAGAGCTTCTGAGATCTGTGGTCTTGAAACTGTTCCAGCGATTATTCGAGAACTCAGTGACATTCGCGCTCTTGAGCTTGCGCTCATTGAAAATGTCCAACGTCGAGATTTGATGCCTTTGGACGAATCAGAAGCTTATCAAAGGCTCATGGAGGAATTTGGACATACTCAAGAAGAACTCTCCAAGGTTATTGGTAAAAGTAGAAGCCATATTGCGAATCTTTTGCGATTAAACTCATTGCCCGCATCGGTCAAACAGTTGGTCAATGAAGGCGTTCTTTCTGTGGGCCACGTAAGGGCCATTATTGGTCTTGAAAACATAGAAGAAGTTGCCCAGCAAATTGCGGAAAATAAGTCCAGCGTTCGAGAAGTGGAAATGATCGCAAAAACAATGAAGCAAAAAAAAACAGACCCTTCGGATAAGAAAGCCTCACCTCTTTCTGAAATTGATGGTGAACTTGTTCCTCTGATTCAAAAACTAGAAGCTGTTTTTCATGTTCCGGTCAGAATTAAACCAAAAGGCAATAAAGGCGAGATTATTTTGTCGTATAATTCCCTTGAGGGGCTGGATTATATTATGAAAGTGATTGATGGATCAAAACTGTAATTTTTTTCTTCCCAATAAATGAGCTCTATTGTATAAACAATTATTAAGATCATGGCGTCTTATAAAATAATTAATTAAATGGAGTATGAATAAATGTCAATATCTATGACAAAAGGCTATTTAGTATGCTTAATTGCTATAGGTAGCTTGCTTGTAATCTGCTATAAAACACAAAAAACAACAAAGGATAAACAAACTATGACTGTTACAACTGAAGAAATCATCACAACACCCTCTGGATTAAAATATATTGAAAGAAATGTAGGCACGGGTGATGTTGCGACAAAAGGAAAAACGATTGCTGTTCATTATACAGGAACTTTAGAAGATGGGACAAAGTTTGATAGCTCCATTGATCGTGGTCAACCTATTGATTTTAAGCTTGGTATTGGTCAAGTGATTAAGGGATGGGATGAAGGATTAGATGGCGTAAAAGTCGGCGGAAAACGCAAACTTATTATTCCAGCAGAACTTGGATACGGATCTCGCCCAGCTGGAAGAATCCCGGCAAATAGCACCCTCATTTTTGAAGTTGAGCTTGTTGCTGTTAAGTAATTTACTCTCTTGGATGATCCCATCCAAGAGATCTTAAAACGCCTCGCAGGGAACGAATTTCCTGCGAGGTAAATTTTTCCCGGGTGAACATATTATTCAGAGTGCGTAGCATGACTGGTTTTTTATGTTCTGCTCTAAAGTAGCCAGTTCGATCAAGAACCTCTTCGAAATGCTTCAGAAATTCTAGAACTTCACCTTTGTTGGCCATTTTATCTTCCTCAAATCCACCGCGCCAGATTATTTTCTCTTCGAGTATATCTGTGTTCGTCCATTGAAACCATTCATATGCGACCAAAAGAACGGCTTGTGCAAGGTTAAGAGAACTGAAGTCAGGATTGTTGGGTATCGTGATCATCGCATCGCATAGGGCAACCTCGTCGTTTTCTAGGCCATTTTTTTCTCGTCCAAAAACAATACCTGTTTTCAAGTTTTGGGATAGATATGTCACGCCTTCTTTAGGAAAATAGACTTGTTTGGTCACATCATGTTTACGTGCTGTTGTGGCTATCACGTATTCTAAATCAGCCATAGCTTCATGGAGCGAGGTGAAAATTTTTGCATTATCCAAAACAATATTGGCACCAGATGCCATTGTGTATGCTGTTTTTTGTGGCCATCCTTGGATGGGATTGATGATGCGCAGTTCATCCAAACCAAAATTGAGCATTGCCCTTGCCACGGAACCAATATTGTTGGGCATGTGCGGTTCAACTAATATAATGGCGGGTTTATGGAGTGTTAAATTTTGCTCCACTTTTGCCCCTCTTTTGTGTCTTCGATGATCACGCCAAGTTCTTTGAGTTCGTCACGTAATTGATCCGAAAGGGCAAAGTTTTTATCAGCGCGGGCTTTTTTACGTTGCTCAATGAGTTCCAATTCTTTGGGAGATAAATCTTTTTGATAATTTTTTCCAAGAAGCCCTAGCAGTTCTCCACATTTTTTCAATGTCGCCTGAAAAGTTTCACGTGAAACATTATCTGCTTTATGAATAAGTCCTGTAATTTCATGCATGATTGAAAGCCCTAAGGGGATGTTTAAATCATCATTTAAAGCATTTAAAAATTTGGAGAATAATTTTTGATCTACGGATCCATTTCCCGAATAACCATCTAAGGCATTATAAAATTTCTTAAGTGTCTCAGCGGAGGATTCTGTGCGCTTTCTTGTCCAATCAAGGGGCTGTCGATAGTGCGCTGATAAAAGCGTGAGTCTAACAGCTTCGCCATTGTATTCTTTTAGGACGTCTTCCAAGAGAATAATATTACCTAAAGACTTCGACATTTTGACGCCGTTTACGGTAATCAAGCCATTATGAAACCAATATTTTGCAAGTGGCTCACCATCATGGGCGCAGATGCTTTGGGCATTTTCATTCTCATGGTGAGGAAAGGTGAGGTCAATTCCGCCACCATGAATATCGATTGTTTCACCTAAAAAGGTTTTGATTAAAGCCGAACACTCGATATGCCATCCGGGTCTTCCTCTTCCCCATGGACTTTCCCATCCGGGAGTCTCTTCATCGGAAGGCTTCCAAAGGACAAAGTCCCTAGGGTCTTTTTTATATGGCGCAACTTCAATTCTGGAACCTTCGATCAGTTGATCTAATGTTTTATTGGAAAGTTTTCCATAGCGTTTATATTTGCCCACTTCAAATAATACATGGTCAGATACAATATATGCAAATTCAAGATCAACGAGTTTTTGAATAAAGAGAATAATCTCTGGAATATGATCCGTGACTCTGGGCATATGATCGGGAGACAAAATGCTCAAAGATTTTGTCATGTCTTGATAAAGTTTAAGTGTGCTATCTGTAAGTTCTCGAATAGGAATCCCAAGTTCTTTTGCCCGCGCATTGATTTTATCATCCACATCTGTGATATTATTCACATATGTGATATTTGGATATATTTCTTTGAGTAACCGATAAAGCACATCAAAAATAACCGGTGGCCTTGCGTTGCCAATATGTGGTGTGGCATAAACTGTCGGCCCACAAACATACATTTTAATATGATGAGGGTCTAAGGGTTGAAAGAGTTCTTTTTCCTTGGTGAGTGTATTGTAGAGATATAACATTATAAACCTTTAAGTGCAGATTGAAGTCTTTGAAGAATGATTTGAGGCGATAGAAGGCAAATGAAATCTTTCATTTCAGGACCTTTATCTTTTCCTGTGAGTGCGAGCCTTAAGGCCATGAAAAGTGGCTTTCCTTTGATGTTTGTTTTTGAGGTAATCTCTTTTGCCCACTCATGCCACGTTTCCTCACTAAACTCATCTGGGATCGTTTCAATTGCTGCTGTTAAAATGCTTTTGTCGTTTTCTCCAAAAGGCGTAAACTCAAAATTTGTGGCATCAAGTAAAAGATTTTGCCAATAATGCAAATCTTCTACTTTTTCAATATTGCCTCCGCACACTTTCCATACATCACGTGATATCCCATCCACCTTCTTTTCGATTTCTTCAAAGGGGAGTAAATGAAGGGTTTTCCGGCTGATCATCTCTAACTCTTGAAGATCAAATTTAGGCGAAGATTTACCAAATTTTGAAAAATCAAACTCTTCGACGAGCTGAGCTAAGTAATGTTTGGGCTCAATGGAATCAGATGTTCCCATTTTGGCCAGCATTGCGCAAATGGCCAGGGGTTCAATCCCTTGAGCGCGTAATGACCTTATGCTCAGACTCCCCTCTCTTTTCGAAAATCCTTGGCCGCTGATGTCTGTAATCAGCTGAAGGTGGCCAAATGTGAGTTCATCCATATTCTTGCCCAGAGCTTCAAAAATCTGTATCTGAACGGCTGTATTTGTAATGTGGTCTTCCCCTCTGATAATATGGGTAATTCCCAAGTCAATATCATCGGCAACCGATGCGAGTGTATAAACAGGCATGCCATCTTCCCGGATGAGAACGGGGTCACTAAATGTCACATCATTAAAGGTGATGTTTCCCCTAATTGCATCATTCCAAGAAACGGGGACATCATTGAGTTTAAATCTCCAATGAGGTTTTTTGCCTTCGGCTTCAAGTTTTTGAATGTCTTCTGGGGTTAGCTTTAAAGCCGCTCTGTCATAAATCGGCGGCTTCCCTCTTGCTTTTTGCATTTTTCTGGCAAAATCAAGATCTTCCTGTGTTTCATAACAGGGGTAAAGACGCCCCAATTTTTTAAGCGTTTCACCAGCTGTTTTATAGAACTCTAACCGATCCGATTGGGCTGTATACTGATCCCAGGAAAGCCCCAGCCAGGTGAGGTCTTCCTTGACCCCATCAATATACTCCTGTTTTGAGCGTTCAAGGTCCGTATCATCCATCCGCAACCAAAAAGTACCTTGGTTTTTCTGTGAAAAAATCCAGTTAATCAGGGCAGTTCTAATATTCCCAATATGGAGCCACCCTGTGGGTGAAGGCGCAAAACGAATGATCGGTTTCATAACATAAAATCCTATTTTTTGTTGATATAATAACTGCTCAGATATTAAGCGAAACCAATCAAAAACTCAAGGAAAAGTAAATTTATTCTAGAGTGATGGACTTTTTGTATGCTTGTATCTGTCTTTGTGTATCAATCATAGCCACACCTGGAACGATTAACCCAGCTATTGTTATGAGCAAAGTATGCCATTGGGATGGATCTTTTGACCCTATATATGCTATTGATTTAAATATTATTATTAGGATTTCAGTAACCAAAATATCTGCAAGAACCCATTTTAATGCTCCGCCTTTATCCAGTGCTTGAAAATTATTTTTTTGTATTTGTTTTGAGACATATTTAAATAACAAACGATTTCCCAAAAGTCCAAAAATAATAAAGAATAAAATTATGATTTTTTCTAAATCAGTATGCAAGGGGCTTTCTAGAATAGCATCTGATAAAAAAAGGCTTGCAATCAAACTTATTAAAAATCCCTGAAAAGCAAACAAAATTGCCATATGAGGCATTCTTCTGTATAAAAACCAATATGCAGCAAAACATGCAGACCAATTCCATACATACTCTTGTCCCAATGCGAATTTTTTGAAAGTTCCCCTATAATGATTGGGGATATTGTATTTGATGAGACTTTGAGCTTTTTCTTCCCCGTATATAAACGTTAAATACTGTTCTTCGGTCACGCCCATTTTTTCAATAAATTTACTTTGTGTATCTGGATGCAAATCACCAAAATATCCGTTTTTTAATTTTTCTGACAGACGATTTATTAAGAATTGATCCCCAAAAAATCCGGCAAGTATTCCAAAAAGTGTTAAAGATCCGAACAATCCTAATATTGAATAAAATAAAGCTAATCCCGACATTATCAGAATCCATGGCATTATTGCGAAGATGATTGACATACTGATAAAAAAAGCAAAAAAAGCAAGCGGCATTCCTTGGTAAATAAACCATAATGAGCCGAAAAAGAAAGCAGCCCAGTTCCAACCAAAATTCCCTCCATTCTGTAGTTTTTGATACGTTGTTCGATAGTGGTCTGGAAGGTTATTCTTAAGAATAAACAGTGCTTTTTTCTCTCCGTAATGGTAAATTAAAAATTGTTCTTCTGTTATCGCATATTTCACGATTTTTCCTTTAGTGATTTCTTATATTGCCGTATTTTAAATTTGTTATGGATAATAGCTATTATAGAAAGAATAATAACGATTGGTGAAATACTCATTTCAATAATTGCAACAATTATATCTCTATTTACTTGATTTGTTTTTAAAGAATATGAAATGGCCAATATAATAATTAAAATATGGATAGCCATGTTTATATAAGTAAGATTAAAATTTCCCCCTTTGGGGTGAGTATCAAAATTGCTGTTTCGAATTTGTTTGGAAATATAATTTATTAAGAAATAATTTGCGAACATACAAGATATTAAAAACAGGATTTTCGATAGAATGTTTATAATAACTAATTCCAGAAATTGATTTTCTTCTTGTGTTATCTCTTGAATGATGCCAAGTACGATGCCAATCATGAATAAGAAGAAAATTGCTATTAGGGGAAGATGGGGGAGCCTTCTAAATATAAACCAAGCATAGGAAAATATCCCAGCTGACCAATTCCACACATATTTTTGTCCGATGGAAATTTTTTTAAAAGCCTCTCTGTAATGATTAGGAATGTTGTATTTGATGAGACTTTGGGCTTTTTCTTCCCCGTATATAAACGTCAAATATTGTTCTTCGGTCACGCCCATTTTTTCGATAAATTTGTTTTGTGTGTCTGGATGTAAATCGCCAAAATATCCATTTTTTAATTTTTTTGACAGACGATTAATCAAGAGATTATCTGATAAAGCTCCTGCAAGTATCCCAAAAAGAATGAGAGATGCTACCCCTCCAAATATTCCCAAAGCTACGTTTGTGATTGCCGTGATGATCCACATACTGATAAAAAATGCAAAGAAAACAAGCGGCATACCTTGATAGATAAACCATAACGAACCGAAAAAGAAAGCAGCCCAGTTCCAACCAAAATTCCCTCCATTCTGGAGTTTGTGATACGCTGTGCGATAGTGGTCTGGAAGGTTATTCTTAAGAATAAACAGTGCTTTTTTCTCTCCGTAATGGTAAATTAAAAATTGTTCTTCTGTTATCGCATATTTCATGATTTGTCTTTCATCATTTTTTTGTTCTGAGTTATGTATTGTTTGGTATAGATCACTGCAATTATCGGAATGATCATGTGTGTGAATGTGGAAAATACACTTGTTTCTAAAAGCTTCTCAACAATTGTTGCTGTCAATTTTTCTACGAAAATTGGGATTGCAGAATGATCTATATCCATTACGAGAACACAATAGCTTATGAGAACGCAATAAGTTAAAATTATTCTTGCAATTTCTAAATACAAAAAAGTTTTTGATGGTCCCTTGGGTAAATAGTTAAAATCCCCATTTTGTATTTGTTTTTTTACGTAAGAGAACAAAATATAATTTGCAAACAAAAAAGGTGCGAATGTTAAAGATATCCCCCCTATAAAATGGATGAGTGTAGCTATTACAACAGACGATCTACCTAAAAATGAAGGCGATGATATGAGTGCATTTATAACGGAAAAATTTAAGAGCATCAAAAAAATGTTTGCAGCTAAATATATAACAGCCCACAAACTTAATCTCCTATAAATACACCATAAGTAACTATTTGTCGCTGCCCAATTCCAAATGATTCTTTGCCCCAGTGCAAATTTTTTAAAAGCCTCTCTATAATGATTGGGTATGTTGTGTTTGATGAGACTTTGGGCTTTTTCTTGCCCGTATATAAACGTTAAATACTGTTCTTCGGTCACGCCCATTTTTTCAATAAATTTACTTTGTGTATCTGGATGCAAATCACCAAAAAATCCGTTTTTTAGTTTTTTTGACAGACGATTTATTAAGAGTTGATCCCCAAAAAATCCGGCAAGTATTCCAAAAAGTGTTAAAGATCCGAACAATCCTAATATTGAATAAAATAAAGCTAATCCCGACATTATCAGAATCCATGGCATTATTGCG
>CAIYWZ010000204.1 GCA_903930075.1 uncultured Alphaproteobacteria bacterium
ACTCGCGACCTAAAAATTCCTATCTCGGCAGCAAGCTACCGAGTTTTACGGAATTTTTTCCTTCGGATCGGCCGCTCGAAGTTTTTTTAGTGCTATCCATCACGGCCGCAAGCGACCGAGATTCCCGCAAAATTGTTAAAATGCCATTGTCCGGTTGCCAATTTCCCGACTTCCGGCCTAAATTTTCCAAATCAATTATAAAATGGCAGAATCATTGAGTTTTCTAAATTTAAACCCCCTTGTAGTGCTCCAAAATATTTTTATAAAGAAATATTTATTTTTTTTCAACGACATTCATAAAAAGAAAGATAATTTTTAAATTAAGTAGTACTGTGCGTGTCACGTGAACTAGGTGTGCCAGAATGGTTTGTTTTTTTGGGTGTTAATTTTAAGAAACTCAGTGTTGCATGAAATGTTAAATCAAAAATGGTCAGCCATTCTTATTTCAGATGAATACTGCTACCTGTTTTCAACTTTCATATTTTGTTTGATACGTATTAACTAAATTAGTTGATAATTAGATAAAGTAGGATTCTGAAAATAAGTATTTTAAAATCACTAAATCGCGAACAAAAGGAAGCCGTTGGCTTATTACAAATAGGCACGTTTCTTGAATATTTTGATTTGATGCTATATGTACATATGGCTGTTTTGCTTAATGAGTTGTTTTTTCCAAAAACTGATCCACATACAGCAGCGCTTTTATCTTCATTTGCATTTTGCTCGACGTTTATCTTGCGCCCCTTTGGCGCCCTTGTCTTTGGGTATATTGGTGATAACATTGGCCGAAAAGCAACTGTTATTATAACGACAATGATGATGTCTACATCATGCATTATCATGGCGACGCTTCCCACATATGCACAAATTGGTATTTCAGCAGCGTGGATTGTTACAATTTGTAGAATTGTGCAAGGGCTTTCATCCATGGGCGAAGTCATGGGCGCATATGTCTACATGACTGAAATTACAAAGCCTCCACTTAGATACCCTGCTGTTTCTTTTATTAGTATTGCATCGACATTAGGCGCTTCAGCAGCACTTGGCGTTGCAACGTTAGTTACAAAGTTTGATATTAATTGGCGAAGTGCATTTTGGATTGGTGCGGGCATTGCACTTGTTGGTTCTGTTGCGCGTACGCGTTTGCGTGAGACGCCTGATTTTATTGAAAGTAAAGCAAAGGCTGAAATTAAACGGAAAAAAAAGCTTGAAATGCTCGTAGTACAAAGTGGTGAAAAAAAAGAAACAGTAAATAGAAAAACTATTTTAGCTTTTTTCTTGATCTACTGCGGGAATCCAGTTTGTTTCTATCTTTTGTACATATTTTTCAATCCAATTTTAATGTCTAAATACGGATTTTCTACCAGTGACATTATCTTTAATAATTTTTTATTAGCAAACATAGATGTTGTTTCATGCTCAATTCTTATTTTTTTAAGCTATCGAATTTATCCACTTAAAATATTAAAGTTTAGGTCTTCACTATTCCTGATATTTATGGCGTTTCTGCCTTTTATCATTGAAAACACAACGAATTTCTATCATATTTTGGTAATTCAGTTTCTTGTGCTTGTAACTGCTTTGGATGCGCCGCCTGCTAATGGAATATTTATAAAACATATTCCTGTTTTAAAACGTATGACGGCAACTAGTTTCATTTATGCATTAAGTAGAGCCATTATGTACGTTATCACTTCTTTTGGTCTTGTGTACCTAACGGAAGGTCTTGGATATTATGGCCTTTGGATTGTTGTTATTCCTGTGACTGTTGGTTACATGTGGGCTGTCAGATATTTCGAAAAAATTGAAAAGATTTCATCATTGGCTGATCCTGCATAAGCGGGTGTAAAGTGTCACAGAAATCGAGATTTTCAGTTCGTGAATAAAAATTAGTACATGAACACGTTTGTTTGCATGAGAAAGGTCAAAAAAACGGCTCAATCGGATTTCCTGTGGTTCAAGAAGCGAGTGTTTAAACGGAGTTTTCGACCAAACAACAACAGACTAAAATTGATTTTCCTCAACAATTAGTGTTTATCCACGTTATTTTAATACGTTTTAGCACAAAGAATTTATAAAAGCCTTAGCTTTACTTGATTGACTTATTTTTAGATAAAATCAACACAAATATTTTTGAAGAAAATTAAATTTCCACCTTACTGATGAGCCTTTATAAACACTCAATTCCGCTACCACAGTAAATCCGACTGAGCCATTATTATCGGAGAATTTAAGGCAAGAGTTAATCTCTGCAAAATGGAAACTATGGCATGGTCTTTCTCAAGACTGTATAGATAAAATTGACATGCTCAGCACTAAAATAGAGGATGGAAAACTGAAAGATAGAGCCGTGAGACTCAAAAATTACATTGAAAATAACACAGAGATACTCGTGAATTACGAAGAAAGAAAAAGTAAAAATCTTCCCTTCACCAGTCAAGTCGCTGAATCAACGGTTGAAAATTTAGTAAATAGTCGCTGCCGACAAACCAAAAAGATGCAATGGCTCCGCGAAGGAACACATGCACTTTTACACGTAAAATGTGCTCATTATTGCAATTCTTTTAATAAAATTTGGGAGTATGTGATGCCTAAATTAACACAAAAATACGCTTAAAAGGCAATACTTAGTGGCACTTCCTATTATCAATCACCATTGCATATTTTGAAATGCTTTTCTCTTTCCAGAAAGAAGGCGGATGTGTATCTGTTTCCAGTTGGCGCTGAATGGAAATGACAACATAGCCGTGTGAGGCAAGGTCTTCAGCAATGCAGGCGTAATCAGTCATTGAAACGTCATGGCCATGGTTGAGTAGGATAATGAGGAGTTGGGCGCCATCAGACCTTATACCATCAGACGGGTCCCCATCAGGCGGGGCAGAATTGAGTTGGTTAAGATCCGCGAGTGCGCTGTACACCATGGCTTCAAGTCGAGGAAATGTTTTGGGGGCTCTGTCTTCAAATACTTTGGGGTGAGGAATGTGCGCACCAATTTCCATTGGGAAATAAATCTGGATTGGGATCAGGCGGCCATTTGGATGGTTGATCTCTAACCTGTTTTCATCATGAAGATCAAATCTGCTGATTCCAACTGTATAAGGGCCAGTCGGTTTTAAAAGTATTTGTTGGTGCATTTGTTATGTTCCTGAAATGATTATTCCGCCAGTGTTATTGGCGCGTTTCGATCCTCTAAGTTCACCAATGAACTCTGCGCATTAATCTCTGTCACCATAAAATCAGCGCAAGGCTTGATGAGTTCCCTAATATCATCCCAATGTTCATTTTCTTCGCCCATACAAATCGACTTGGCCCGCTTCATCACCGGTTGATAGGTATTGGGTAAATGATTCATAACCCAGTCAGCAGCATCTGGTTTAGATCTGATCGCATGCGTTACAAGCGTGCTCCAAATTCGGGCAAGGGTCAGCAAAACATTTCGTGTATCCTGTTCAAGATCGTCCACCAGTCTATTTAAATCTTGAAGCATCGCTTTCATAAAATATTTGGTTGGCACAGGCGCCAAAAGCTGTTCAGGCGCTAAACCCCACAAGGTTTGGCTTTTCAATAAAACTTGGGTCACAATCAGCGCCAGATCAGGCATTTCATAACTATCCCATGGTTCAATGCTGCCCTTTTCAAAAGAATCACGCAGCCATTCACCATACTGAAAATCAAAGTGCGACGGAAAGGTCCAAGGATTAATCGCCGTTCTTTCAACAATGGTCATTTCAATGGGGAATTTAGGGTCTTTCATATAAATGCCAGAGATCTCAAGAAGGTTTGTGACGAGTTTCTTTTTCTCATCAAGCGTTATTGCACGTCCGGTCACAACGAACAGATCAATGTCGCTGTATTTTTCCCGACTTCCGGTTCAAATTTTCCAAATCATTTGTAAAATGGCAGAATCATTGAGTTTTCTAAATTAAAACCTCTTTGTAGTGCCCCAAAATATTATTTAGTAGACAGAGACGCTTTTTCGGTGTATTCTGTAGGCAA